>CAKJXT010000027.1 GCA_918219625.1 Bacilli bacterium | reverse complement strand
GAACTTGATCAAGATGGAATTAAGCTTATTAATGATGAGCATTTAGTTGGTATTGATAATGATAATAGTGCTATATCTATAATGAATAATGTTATTAAGGAATTGGGCGGTTATTGTGAAAAAGAAGAATAAGAAGAGTGGAAACAGTATTAAAGAAACAAAGAGTAGTTCTAATGTTTCTAATAGTGTTCCTGATGGAATAAAGGGTGAGTTGTCAGGTAATACTGAGGTAATTGATATTCCCAATATAGAAAAATTAGAGAAAGCTGAACCAACTGAAAAAGAGTTTGATAGTGTTATAGAGAATGCTTTATCTTTTAATGAATCTAAAAAGAATGTTCATAGTTCAAAAAAATTATTTGTAATTATAGGTTTTGTATTGATTTTATCTTTTATATCTTTATTATATCTTTTTGTTTTTAAATCAAGTATTAAATTTAATTATGATATGTCTAGTTATAGTGTGGATGTATTGAGCGAGTTTAGCAGTCCTAATGTAACTGCTTGTTATGGTAATAGGTTAAAGTGTAAAAAGATTGATGTTTCTGTTTCTAGTGATGTTGATACTTCTAAGATTGGTGATTATAAGGTTGTTTACAGCGCTAAGTATGGAAAAAAAATTAAGAAATTTATTATTGATGTGAAAGTTGTTGATAAAGAGGCTCCTGTAATAGAAACAGTAAGTGATAGTTTATCTGTTTGCCCTAATGCCACAGATTATAATATTGATTATAAAGCTTTTGATAATTATGATGGTGACCTTACCTCTAATGTTTCTAAGAGTGTAGTTGATGATATTTTAACTTTAAGTGTTAATGATTCTTCTAATAATGTTAGCAGCAAGGATATTGCTTTAGTTCGAGAGGATTTAGATGCTCCAAGTATTTCAATTAAAGGTGATTCAACTAAATATTTATCTGTTGGTTCTAGTTATTCTGATGCGGGTGCGAGTGCATTAGATAATTGTGATGGCGATATTAGCTCGAATATTTCGGTAAGTGGTAGTGTTGATACTAGTAAGGCTGGAAGTTATACTATAACTTATACTGTTAGTGATACTGCTGGTAATTCTAGTAAAGCGACTAGAGTTGTAAATGTTTATTCTTCTAACGGAACTGGTAGTAAGATTGTTTATCTTACTTTTGATGATGGCCCTAGTGCTTATACCGGTGAATTATTGGATATTTTGGCTAGATATAATGTTAAGGCTACATTTTTTGTGACTAATAGAAATCCTAATTATAACCATTTTATTAAACGTGCATATAATGAGGGACATACTATTGCGCTTCATACTAGTAGTCATAATTATAGTCAAATTTATTCTAGTGTTGATGCTTATTTTAATGATTTGAATGCTATAAACGAGACTGTTAAAAATATTACTGGTGATTATTCTCATTTAATTCGTTTTCCTGGTGGAAGTTCAAATACTGTTAGTCGTAATTATAGTATTGGTATTATGAGTACTTTGTCTCGTATGGTTACTGATAAAGGGTATAAGTATTTTGATTGGAATGTTTCTAGCGGTGATGCAGATGGAAGAAGCCATTCATCTTCTGAGTATGCAAATAATATTATTAATGGATTAGGTAATGGTTCTTATTATATTGTTTTACAGCATGATACTAATGTTAATAGTATTAGATCTGTTGGCACTGTTATTGAGTATGGATTATCTCATGGATATACTTTTTTACCTCTTGATATGTCTAGTCCTGTTGTTCATCATAAGATAGCTAATTAGTGTAACTAGCTATCTTTTTTTTCATATATTAATATGAGGTGATATGATGTATCAAGTTTATAAAGTTCTTGATGGTGATACATTTGATTCTTTGGCTTTAAATTTTAATGTTAGCGGTGAAGAGTTGACTCGTATTAATGGTTTTAGTGATTTTAGTGTTGGTGATTTAATAGTTGTACCGAATAATGATATGTTTTTTAAGTATACTGTTAAATCTGGTGATACTATGTATAGTGTTGCTTCTAAGTTTGATAAGAATTTGGATGATTTGTATTTAATTAATGGTATTAAGGAAGGGGATTATATTTATCCTAATCAAGAGATATTAATTCCTAATCGAGATGTTTCTATTTATTATACTGATAGTGAGGATACTTTAAATAGTATTTCTACTAGAATTGGTGTTGATATAAATGATATAGTTTCTAATAATAGTGATTTATTATTAATGCCTAATCAAATTATTGTTTATAGAAAGGGTTAATTTAGTTAAAACTCTTTTTTTTTATTGTTTATTGTTATATAATTATTATTGTGGATAGAGGTGTATTAATGAAAAAGTTTTTAGTTTTGATTTTATTTATGGTTATATTTATTTCAGGTTGTGGTAAGAGAACTACATATGATGAGATAAGTTATAATGAATTTAAGAAGTTAGTTGAGAATAAAGAGAGTTTTCCTTTAGTTATAGGTAGTTCTACTTGTAGTGCTTGTTCTTTATTTAGACCAACAATGGAAGCTTTTATTAAAAAGTATGATATTGATGTTAAGTATATTGATATTTCTAAGTTATCTGAAGATGAGAATAATGAATTTACAACAATTATAGGTTTCAAAAGTACTCCTACAACTGTATTTTTTAAAGATGGTGAGCAAACTTCTGTTTATGATAGAATTGTTGGAAGTGAAGATATGAATACTGTTATATCTTCTTATAAAAGAATGGGTTATATAGGAGGTTAGTATGAGTACAATTATTGAGAGTATTGGTGAAAATTTAACTAGTAAAGAGTATGTTACTAATCCTGCGATTGCTCGTGATTCTGAGATTAAAAAATTAATGATAGTATTACTTACTCCTGATAAGTCTGGTCTTCTTATTGGTAAGGCTGGTATTGGTAAGACTGCTATTGTTGAAGGTCTTGCTTATTTGATTCAACAGGATGCTGTTCCTGATAGTTTAAAGGGATATCAAATTATTAAAGTTAATTCTTCTGCTTTAATGAATAAGATTACTGTTGATGGTAGAGAGACTTTGACTATTAATTTGCTTGTTGATGAGCTTAAGAATATGTCTCGTGTAATATTATTTATTGATGAAGTTCATACTTTAGTTAGTTCAAGTACTGATAGTCCTATTGATGCGGCTAATATTTTAAAGCCATGTTTAGATCGTGGTGATATTAAGGTTATTGGAGCAACTACTGATATTGAGTATGAAACTTATATTGTTCGTGATAGAGCTTTTTTACGTCGTTTTGATCGTATTGATGTTACTGAACCTGATGAAGCTACTACTGTTGAGATTCTTGTTAAGTCTCTTCCTAGAATTGAGCACAAGACAGGTATTAAGTTTAAATATTCTTCGTATGTTGTTGAGTTATTAATGGAGTCTATTGTTTCTGCTACTAGTGAGTATAAGCGTGTTTATGGACTTGCAGCAATGTATCCTGATGTTTCTTTTTCTGTTTTGTCTCAAGCATTTTCTCTTGCCTTGGTTGATAATAGGGATAGTGTTAGTATAATGGATGTTTATAACGCAATTAAGATTAGTAAGCGAATTTACCCTGATAGTATTGTTAAGGAGTTAGCTTTATTTAGAGATAAGTTTGCTAAGTACTGTGCTGAAGAGGGAATAGAACTTCCTATTATTACTATTGATGATATAGAGGTTACAGATGAAATTAGATAAGAAGTATATTTTAATTGTTGTTTATTTGGTTACTGTTTTATTTGTTATATATATATCTGATATATATAAGAAGTCTATTAGGGCAAATGATACTGGATTATATAATGAGTTAATTAGTTCTAAATATAAGATTTTGTATGATAATGTTTATAATTATAGTTTGGAACATTCTTCATTTAAAATATATGTCGGTCCTTCTTTTTCTTCTGGTAGTGAAGAGGTATTATTTATTGATTCAGATAAGATTAGTAGTGGTAATTTAAATAGATTAATATCTGATTTTGGTTATAGTTATAATATTAGTAAGGATAGTGTTCCATTTTATATTGTTTTTAAGGATGGAAAGATAAAGGAGATTGTTCATGATTAATGTTGTTTTGTATGAGCCTGAGATTCCTCAAAATACTGGAAATATTATGAGAACTTGTGCTGGAACTGGGGTAATGCTTCATTTAATTGAGCCGCTTGGGTTTAAATTAGATGATGCTCATATTAAGAGAAGTGGTGTTAATTATATTGAGCATTGCAATTATAAAGTTTATTCAAGTTTTGATGAGTTTATGAGTAAGAATGATGGTGAGTTTTATTTTTTTACTAGATATGGTCATAAACCTCATACTTCTTTTGATTTTTCTGATGTTAATTCTAATATTTATTTAGTGTTTGGTAAGGAGAGTACAGGTATACCTAAAGAGATTCTAAAAGATCATTTAGATAGGTGTATGAGAATTCCTATGAATGATAATATAAGGGCTCTTAATTTATCCAATTCGGTAGCTGTTGGTGTATTTGAAGTTTTACGTCAACAAAATTATAGGGATTTATTATTTGATGAACCATTTAAAGGAAAAGACTATCTTGAGAGATAGTCTATAGTAATATTTTATGTTTTTAGTATATAGTGGATGGTGAAAAGTATGATTAGAAAGATATATGAAAAAATTAATTCAAATAGATTTTTCTTTGCATTATTTTTTCTTGTTTTAACGTTGCTATCTTCAATAAATATTTTTCATACTGGAATTCTTGCTGGCGATGACATGAGTTTTCATTTGCATAGAATAATGGCTATGGTTGATAATATAAAAATTGGCAAATATGTTCCTGTATATTTTAATTATTTGAATGGCTTTGGGTATGGTAATGGATTGTTTTATCCTGATTTGTTCTTATATATTCCTGCATTTCTAAATTATTTAGGGGTAGATATAATTGTATCATTAAAGATTTTTCTTTTAATTATTAATGCTTTTTCTATATATACAATGTATTTATGTGTTTATAGAATTACTAATGAAAAGAAATGCGCTTATGTTTCTATGTTTTTATATGCATTATGTAATTATAGACTTATTGATTTTGTTTCTAGGGGAGCACTTGGTGAGATGATTTCTTTTGTTTTTTCTCCTTTAGTTGTATTGGGGTTATATGAATTATTTTTTGGTGAATCTAGAAAAGGATATTATTTAACTATAGGCTTAAGTGGCTTATGTTTTTCTCATGTAATTAGTTTTTATTTGATGTGTTTTTTTTCTGTTTTGTTTATGCTTTTTAATATTAAGTGTTTAAAGGATAAATCAAGATTAAGATTTTTATTTTTATATATATTATTAGCTATGGTTGTAACTATTCATTTTTGGTTGCCAATGATTGAACAATTATTTTTTGATAGTTTTAGAATAGATGCTCATAGAAAAATATTTGAAAATATTATTCCTATTTATTTTCTTTTTTTAGATGTTCCATATAATCTTATTACTAATTATGTATATATTGCTGGTATCGGTATTATTTATTATATTAGTTTTATTAAATATTTTAAGTTAATTAAATCTGATAAATTTCTTTTAAGTATTTTATTTTTATGTACCATAGCAACAGTATTTGTTTCTATTAAACTTGTTTGGAAGGTTGATATAATTTATAAATTGTTTAGTGTCATTCAATTTCCTTGGAGATTTTATATTATTTCTTCGGTTCTTTTTATAATTGGTTTCTCAACTTTATTCAAATATTTAAATTTTGGTAATTTTATAAAGATCTGCTTTATTTATATAGGTATAATTTTTATGTTTAATTCTTTTCTTTTTATGTTTGATTTATATATAAAAGAACCAATTAAAGATGAAATAATGTTGGGAGAATATTTGCCTAGGAACTTTGATTTTTCTGTTATTAAGAATTATGTCAATAATGATATAATCTATAAAAAAGATTCTGATATATTGATTGTTGATATTATAAACAATGTTGATTCAGTTGAACTTCCTTTAATTTATTATAGGGGGTATACAGCATGTAATTCCGAAAAATGTTTTCCAGTTTCAAAATCCGAACGAGGGTTGGTTAATGTTAAAATTGATTCAAATACCAATGATTTTAGAGTTATGTATTCTGGAACTAGTATATATAAATATAGTAAATATGTGAGTGTATTTGGTTTTATTTTGTTTGCATTTACTTTTTTTGTAAATCATCGTAAGCAAATTTATTAATTTGTAATATCGGATTTAATTAATATTTTTGAAAGCAGGTGTGTAATGAATAAAAAAAGAAGTTATTTTTATTTATTATCTTTTTGTATTCCATTTTGTTTTTTACTTATCGTTTTTTTTCTTAATAATTATTTTAAAACTAAGACAATTATTTATGGTGATATGTATTCACAATATTATCCTCTTTTTGGTTTTCTTAAAAGATTATTAAATGGAAATGAAAGTTTATTTTTTAATTTTAATAAAAATTTAGGAGAAACAATGTATGGAACATATTTTTATTATTTATCTAGTTTTTTTAATTTGTTTTTGTGTTTTTTTAAATCTTCTGATTTTTCCTTATTTTTTGCTCTGTTAGTTATTATTAAAATTAGTTTTTGTGGTTTTTCAATGTATTTTTATCTGAGTCATAAATTTAAAAGTAATAATTTTGTTATATTGGCATTTAGTTTGTGCTATGCTTTTATGGGGTATAATTTAAATTATTATATTAATATAATGTGGTTAGATGTTGTGATGCTGGCGCCTATTGTTATATTTGGCATTGATAAAATTATTGAAAAGAATTCTCCTTTTATTTATATTTTATTTCTTTTCATTAGTATTTTTTCAAATTATTATTTGGCTTATATGTTATGTATTTTTTGTGTAATGTATTTTATATATGAGATTTTATTAAAATACGATTTGAAAAAGGATAAAGTTAAGATATTTAAATTGTGTAAAATCTTTATTTTTTCATCATTATTGTGTGGATTTATGTGTTCTTTTTTATTAATTCCTTGTTTTTTAGAATCTATATCTTACTCCAGAGGATTAAGCTTTAGTGATATAATGACTTTTAATTTTAATTTTTTTGATTTGTTTTCTAGGTCATATATTGGCGCTATTAATACATCTGATATTGTCAATTATAGTAGTATGAATGTGTATTGTGGGATTGTTACTATCCCTCTGGTATATATTTATTTAACTAATAATGCAATTGATAAAAAAGAAAAATTTTTAACTTTATTCTTTATAATAATGTTAATTTTACCGTGTTTTATTTTTCCTTTTAATTATTTTTGGCATTTATTTTCTAAGCCGTCTTATTATTGTTATAGATATAGTTTTCTATTATGTTTTTTTCTTATTAACGTTGCATATAAGTCTTATCTTAATCTTAACATTAGTAAAAAATATATTATTATCTTTTTATCAATATATTTTTTGATTTCATTTTATTTTGTTATTTTATCTTTGTTTTCAAATTATTATAGTTCGTTATCGTTTATTAATATATTTATTACTTTTTTATTTTTAATTTTATATATTGTTGTTTTGTTTTTAAAAAATAAGAATTTTAGATGTATACTCTTTACTATAATGTTGTTTGTTGATAGCTTTTTTAATACATTTTTAATTTTTAATAATTATAAAAAAAATGATGCTTCTATTTTGAGTCATGATTTTTATTCGGAGATTGATCAAAAATATTTTAATGACGGTAGAATTGTATTTTTTAACTCTTCCTCTCTTAATGATTCTTTATTGATTGGTTATAGTGGCATTAGCAGTTTTTTATCAACTTCAAATAGTAATTCAAAAAAATTTCTTTCTAAAATGTCCTATGTTGATGATGCGGATGATAATATCTTTGTTTATTCAAAAGGGATTTATACTCTTGATTCTTTATTAGGTATAAAATATATTGTTTCTGATAGCATACTTAATAATTATGATTTGTTAGAATCTATAAATTATAATAATCAAACTTTTTATGTTTATAGTAATCCTAATGCACTAAGTTTAGGGTATGTTATAAATGATAAGTGCAATAATATAGATTTTTCTATTAATTTTGATCAAGAGGTATTTAATTGTATATTAGGTAATAATCATAATTATTATAATCCTTATGATATTAATCTTACTGATGATGGTTATAGTGCGGTAATTAGTGACCCACACAACTTTTTTATTTATTATCCTGGTATATCGAATCTTGATATTCAATTGAATAATAAAAATTTGTTAAGTGCTTCTAATAATTTTTTAATTTTTGAAAATTATATTAATGATTATGTTTTAAAATTTAAGGTTTATAGTCAACATAATTTATCATATTTTAAAGTTTTTTATTTTGATTATAATAAATTTAGTTTAGATGTTAATAAATATATAAAAGAACAATTGGATTATAAAATTTATAATAATAAAATTATTGGTAATATATCAACAAAGGGTGGAATAATGATGTTAACTATTCCTTATGTTAATGGATATAATATATGTGTTGATGGCAAAAAAACTGATTATTTTAAAGTGTTAGATACATTTGTCGGAATTGATTTATCTCAAGGTAGTCATAGTATAGAAATTAGTTATGTACAACCTGGTTTTTATTTAGGTATTTTGTTAAGCATTATTTCTTTTTTAATTTTTTTAGTCTATATTTTGTACTTTAGGTATATTAAAAAAAATAAATAATATTTTAAATAATTTCATTAATTTTTTAAATGTTATTTACATTTTTCTTCTTTAATGATAAAATGGATTTAGGGTAGGGTAAAGGTGGTGATAATAAATGAAAGAAGCAGCAGGAGAAGCAAATATAACTGTAATTACAATTGTCCTAATAGGTGTTGTAGCAGCAGTAGGTGTTATTTTAATTCCAAGATTATTGAATAACACAAAGGCAAAAGCATGTTGTACTGATCATGGTGGAATTATCAGTGGAAAATATTGTGTAACACAAAATTATACTACAGGAGAATTTAATTCAAATTTTGTACTTGGAAGTGAAAGTTTTAAAAACAGTGATAGATTTAGTGCTTGTATGGCAGACTAGTATTTTAATGAAAAATGTGTTATAATTAATATAAATATATGATAAGGTGGTGATAATAAATGAAAGAAGCAGCAGGAGAAGCAAATTTAACTGTAATTACAATTGTATTAATTGGTGTTGTAGCAGCAGTAGGTGTTATTTTAATTCCAAGATTAATGAATAGTGTTCAAGACAAGTCTTGTTGTCAAGAACTTGGTGGATATATAAGTGTTGGAATGTGTAAAGGAATTGACCAAAACTATCAAGCAAGTCCAAATGGAGCGGTAAGTTTAGGTGGATTAAGAGCACAATGTCAATAATTATTTAGTTGTATTATATGATAATAAATATGTATTATTATGTATAAAAAACGGTAAACATTATTTCTATGTACTTTCTAGTTATATTGTTTACTGTCTTTTTTGTTTGTAAAAATGATTTTTTCGTGATATAATTTTTATAGAATAGGAAGGGT
>CAKJXT010000026.1 GCA_918219625.1 Bacilli bacterium | reverse complement strand
TAGCATAACTCATTATTTCATCAGCAATCTTTTCCTTACCTCTATCATCAACATATAAATCACTAAATCTCTTAGGAATATAAGTATTAATTAAATAATTTCGATATCTACCATAATCAATAGAAGATCCAGTAACCATATTAGCGGCCAATGTTTTAACATCTGACACATGAATTTTTGAATCATCAATCAAAACATCACTATCAGGATCATCAGAATCAAAACTATCACGATTCAAAGTACTACCATAAAAAACAGTACCACTTATCAAATTCGCATTAATATCAACACCACGCGACTCATATGACTCAACAACACTATTTAACTTAGAATAAAATTTGGCCTCATTTTCTCCGCAAGAACTACCACAATAGTCATAAGCATATGCTTTATCATCACTACCAAAATACTCCTCTGCCAAAAAAATAGGAGAAAATACAATAATGCAAACAACAACAATCCCCAATAAAGCAAATGTAAATCCTCCGCCTCCAAATATAGCGTATTTAAAAAGTGGTGATAATGAAAATCCATCTTTATTTAAACTTTCACCAGATTTATTCATAGCTTTATCTTTTAAAAGTTTCATAAAAAATGCCTTCATTTAATCACCACCAGTTATTATAATCCCCCGCCACTTCCAAAGGAATCTAATTCTTCTTCAGTAACAATAATATTTATTCTCATACGTTTATTACCACATACAAATAGTGCTTCACCCTGAGAATATTTTTTTATACTTTCAATTTCACTTTCATTTAAATCAATTAATCTAGATAAATCTTCAGCTGCTTGTTTTTTAAGACCCATAACAAGATAATAAGAAGCATTATCAAATATAGCCTTACCTTGAATAATAACACTTGGATCAGAAAAATCACTAGGTTGTTGAGTAATAATAATAGTACCTGTATTATACTTACGAGCTCTTCGTTGTACTTGAGCTAAGAAATCAGCACCCAACACATTATTACCAGCAAGTAAAATATGAGCTTCATCAACCTCTAAAACAGTATTAATAGACTTATCTAATGTTAAACTCCATGCATGTTTTAAAATATTAAAGAATAAAGCATTCCTAATATTTGTATCAACATTCATTAACTCTTTAATATTAAATACAATAAAATCACTCTTTGGAGCAATAGTAGTATGTCCATCAAAATAAAATCTTAATTCTTTAATAATTGGTCTTAACTTTAACTCTAATCTTTCTAATATATCCTTTTCACGAGTTTGTTCAGGAATAGACATAATTCTACCTCTAACAGTCGCATAAACATCTTTAAATGTTGGATAATCATTAGAACTTAATTTAGTAAAATCAATATTAAAATCAATACCAAATCTCTTATAAGTTTCCTGTAAAACCTCACTAAACATATTAAGAACATCCTCTTCAATTGATGGATCATAATACTTCATAAAAGCCTTAACTGTTTGAATAGTTCTTGTTAAAACAGTATACCCTAATCCTTGAGCAATTTCTTCATCATCAGCATC
Source organism: Bacilli bacterium (assembly GCA_918219625.1). The sequence continues at coordinate 2,775 of CAKJXT010000026.1, read as the reverse complement.
AACAACAACCTCTAAAGGGTTAATCATACCAAATTCTCCACCCTTACCGAGGTCAATGAAATCTCCACCATAACGAAGACACATTTCTTCTAACTCACCCTCAGGATCAATTGCAACAATTTGATGATTATTTCTAATATGACTTCTAAGTAATACCTTAGCTGCCGTACTCTTACCAGAACCAGCAGTACCAAGAACAATCATATTTGCATTATTTCTATTATTTTCCTTCTTTATTTGATATAAAAATTGATTAAATAATATAACACCACCAGAAAAATCAACACCTAATAATGTAGCAAGACCTGGATCCTTAATACTATCAAATATAAAAGGATACATGGCAGCAATAGTAGGAGCAGGAATTGGAGTACCGATTCTATCCTCTATATCTTGCTTAGGATAAATTGGAATAATAGAATGTAATACCTTCTTTTGTTCAAATCTTAAAGGTATAGCATGCATTTCCATAGCCTCTAAATAATTCTTAACTTGTAACTTTTTAGCGCTTAACTCATCCTCACTATCAGCAGTAATCATTATATGCATTTGGAAATCATAAATCTTAGACTGAGTAGAAGCAAGCATAGTAATAAACTGTTCCAAAGACTCGTAATCCAATCGAATTCTCTCTTGTAAAGTCTTATCATTTTCTTGTTGATATCTAACCTTTAAATCAGCAATTTCCTTATTAATCATCTTAGTAATAACACTAAAAGGAACAGGAATATGCTTAATAACAATTTTAACACCACTTAAACTAGTTAAATTAGAAAGATAACCAGGAGAAATAACCTTAGGAAAAGAAACAACAGTAAGTATAGTCGCATACTTATCACTAATGATAAAATGAGCAGGTTTAAACTCAAGCCCCTTAGGAGCAATCTGTGACCTTATATCCATTAACTAATCACCGTCCCAAATCCAGTAGTTTGTCCCCCATTCAAGAAATTATCAAGAATAACTCTTAAATCATCATTAGTAACCTGTCTAGTAGATAATCCTGCAGAAGCAAAATTATTAATTAAATTTCTAATTCTCTTAGTAATTACATCATTATCTTTTTCCTTAAATAATAAGTAATACTCAGTATCAACAACATTATTATTAACAAACATATTAGCCTTATTAATATCCTGAATAATTAACTTCTTTCTAGCAACATCTTGAGTAGCATTATATAATAACTGTAATTGAGATAAATAAACATTAATATCAACAGGCCTATCAGCCGCAATAATCCAAAATTCATAATCAATAAGATTATAAACATTCTTAAGATTCGCAATAATCATATCTTGCATATTAGGATCAAGAATAAATATATTACGAGGTTCAATCTTAACACCTGTAACCTTTTGATTATTCTTAAGAACAATAGTACCATTAACAATATTTTTAACAGGAATATCATCAACAGTATACTTACTTGTCGTCTTCTTCGCCATCAGTCACACACCAACCTTTCCAAACAAATTGTTGTCTATTAGTATAAAAACTAAAGAAATTCATTATAACAGTTAAAACATTATGATAATAAGGAATTGGAAAAACCAAGAATCCAGTTACTAATCCAGGAAGAACAGCGATAATAGCAAACTTTAATTCTTCAACAGGAAGAAGTAATAATAATAACAAAGAAACAGCTATTCCACTTCCAAATAATATTAAATCAAATGTATTGAATACACCAAACTTAAGCATACTCTTTTTTGTATTTGCAGGAATTATATAATTCACTATATATCACACCCTTTTTATTATTTAAAACTTGTAGTATCATTATATGTTCTATTTGCTTGATAACGACTAGCTTGTGTACTATTTCTATGTCGATAAACTTCAGACTCATATTCGTTAACTTTTCCTTGAGATTTGCCTTTAATAGAATCCCAATACTCCTTTGTTAATTTTTTAGATTCTTTAACTTTTTCTAAAGTTTGTGTCAATTCTGCATCTCCTATTAATGCAGCATTATTTTCAGCTCTAACAAGGAATTTTTCTCTATCAGCCTTCATACGAGCACTTTCATTACCATTATCTAATACATTTGCAAAAATTGCATCTTCAGCAGCAGACAAATCAGCTTGTGCCTGTGCTATTGCAGCCTCACCATTCAAGCCTTTATAAGAACCTCCATTTTGCGCATTAATAAGTGCTGCATCTGCTTGTAACAATTGTTCTTTTGCAGTTTTCCAAATAGCAGGACCATTTTTATCAATCGCTTGCATATCCGCAACACTCTTATGTCTTAAATCATCTAAAACATAATCACGCATATTTTTTACATAATCTAAATTTGTTTGATTAAAGTTCAATTTAGATTCAGCTGATTTACTCATTCTTTCATATCTCTCAGACGGAGTCTCTGCACCAAAGAAAGATGCAGCACTATCAAGACGTCTTCCCAAAAAATAAGTTTCATCTAGTCTTGCTTGTCTTATCTTCTGATTCATTTCAGCTTGACGTTTAGCTTGATCTTTTAAACCTTTCCCCTCTATAAGGCCATGAGTTAATCCTCTCGAAGCTCCGGTAAATACACCTGGTATGGCAGCAAATCCTTTGCCTTCTTGTAGTAAACTTACAGCATTACCAATACCACCTATTGCAGTACCAGATATAGCACCTGTAATGTTTTTCCCAAATAATGCTTGTTCCTCAAATTTCTTAAGTGGATGTAAAGACATACCATCCATTTTTATACCCAAGAATTCTTCTATCAATTTAGGTACTTGCTTAGCAAACATTAAACATCCTATAATTAAGAAAATATTT
>CAKJXT010000025.1 GCA_918219625.1 Bacilli bacterium | reverse complement strand
TTTTTATACAAAAAATCCTCCTTATAGGAGGACTTTCTATATTATATCTTCTAACTTATCGTCCATTTTATTCATCATCTTGGACATTTTTCTCATTAATGGTTTATTGTATTTTTGGTATGCTATTACTGAAGCACCACCTAATGCCATTAACATCATGGTTTTAGCCATTTTCATAAAATCACCTCGCTAGAAGAAGTTGTATATAATTTCTTATATACGTTAATAGTATTTTCTTTATTTTAATTATTATTCAAGAATTTTTTTAAATTTTCTTCTAATGATGTTTTTCTGATATATTCATTAGTATTGTTTATACTATATATGAATGCTTCTTTTTCACCTAGTATTATTAGTTTTCTTTTTGCTCTTGTTACTGCTGTATAGATTAATTTTTTATAAAGCATTCTTTTATATGTTCTTGATACTGGTAGTATTACTATATCAAATTCGCTTCCTTGAGATTTATGTATACTTATAATGTATCCATGTTTTATTTTATTGAAGTCTTTTGGTAAATATTTTACTAAGTTACCATCATAGTCTACATATATTTCATTTTTCTTTGATTCTGAGATATTTGCTGGAATAATTTCTTGTATTACTCCGATATCTCCATTAAATACATTTTCTTCTGGCATATTTACTAGCTGAAGTATTTTATCATTTTCTCTAAATATAACTTCTCCATATTCGATTTGTCTTTTGCAGTCATCGTATGGATTAAATACGTCTTGAAGCGTTTTATTTAGTTCATCTATTCCTGTTATTCCTTTATACATTGGTGCCATTACTTGGAATTTTTTATAGTTATATCCTTTTTCTTGTAGTTGTTTTGATATATTTATTAAACTTTGTTTTATATTTTCTGTATTACATTCTAGAAATGTGTAGTCTGACTTTTGTTCTGTAAAGTTTTCATTTAATTCATTGTTTCTTATTTCTTCTGCTAGTTTATTTATGTATGAGTCTTCTTTTTGTCTATATAGTATTGTTAGTTTTACTGTTTTGATTAATTCTGAATTTATTAAGTCTTTTAGTATTTGTCCTGGTCCAACACTTGGTAGTTGGTTATCGTCTCCTACTAGAACTAATTTTATATTATCTGTTAGTCCTTTGAAAAGACTTGCAAGTAAGTTTATATCTATCATACTAACTTCATCTATTATTATTAGTTTTTGTTTAGCTTTATCATATTCGTTTACTTGGAATTCGTTTTTTTCTTTATTCCATTTTAAGAATCTATGTATTGTACTAGCTGGAAGCATTGTTGATTCTGATAAACGTTTAGCTGCTCTTCCTGTTGGCGCTAGTAGCGCGATTTCATTTTCTGGTTCTTTTTCTATTTTGTTTAGATCTTGATATAGCCTTGTTATTCCTTTTATTATTGTTGTTTTTCCTGTTCCTGGACCACCTGTTATTATTGTTACATTTTCTCTTAAAGCACTTTTTATTGCTTCTTCTTGTTCTAGATTATAGTCAATATTTGAGTATTCTTCTAGTTTTAATATGTCGTCTTCTAGTGTTTTATATTTACTTTTCTTTTTTTCAATTAGTATTTTTATTTTTTTTATTATTTCTAATTCTGAATCAAATATTTCTTTTAGATAATATTTTTCATAGTCTGTTATAATTTTATATTCATTTATTAGTTCTTTTATATAACTTTTGAATATATTTAGATCTAGTTCTTCTTTTAGATATTTTGTTAGATTATCATATATTTCTTCTATTGTTAGATATGTATCTCCGTTTTTATATGATATTTGTTGCATTATGTATATTATACATGCTTTTATTCTGTTTTCATCTAATTTATCTATTCCTGATTCTAAGGCTATTTCGTCTATTTTTGAAAATGAGATATTGTCTGTTTTGTCTAATATTTTATATATGTTACTTTCTATTTGACTAATTGTATTGTCTTTATATAAGTTATATATTTCTAGTGCATCTTGCATAGCAAATCCTAGTTCTGTTAAATATACTATTGTTTTATGGCTTTTTTCATATGTGTTTAATGTATTATAGATTGTATCTGCTTTTTTCTTTGTTAGTTTTGGTATTAGTGATAAACATGATTTATCTTCTAGTATTTGGTCTAAGCAATCATTACCTAGTATTGTTACTATGTTTCTAGCTAGTTTTTCTCCTATTCCTTTAAATAAGTCACTTGATAGGAATTCTACTAGTCCTTCTGTGTCACTTGGTTTTAATCTTTCATATTCTGTTACGTTATATTGATATCCATATTTAGGATGCTCTATTAATTCTCCATAGAATATATAGTTATCGTCTTGCTTTAGTTCTGCGAAGTATCCTGTTATTGTTAGTGTTCTATTTATAAATGTTTCTACTTCTTCATCATTTGTATCTGTTACTTTGAATATTCCAATTATATATCCTTTTTCACTTTCGTATATGCTTTTTTTATATATTCCTTTTATGTATTTTTTCATGTTACCACCTAAATCATTATAGCATACATAAGTTCTCTATTCAATACAAATTGTTGTTTCATCTATTAATTTATAGTCTTTATATTTTAGTTCTCTTATTAGTTTAAATAAAGCCATGTCTTTTTGTTTTGCTTCTATCATTATATCTATGTTTTTGTTTTGTGTTTTTAATATATTTGTTAGTTCTATAAAGTCATTTATATTTATATAGTCGTGGTGTGATCTAAATTCTTTGTTATTCTTTTTTGATGATAGATGCATTTTAGGTGTTTTATTTTCCCATGTATTTATTATTTCTTTTATATTTTCTTCTAAAGGTTCTACTTTATTACATTTATAGTGGTGGTAATCTAGTACCATTGGAATATTTAGTATCTTACATATTTTTAATACATCTTCTATTTTAAATACTTTGTCATCATTTTCTAGTATTATCATTTTTTTTGATTCTTCATCTAGTTTTTTAAAGTTATTTATGAATCTAGTTATACTTTTTTCTATTCCAAAAGCGCTACTACCTATATGAAGTATCATGTATGATTCTATATTCATTGTTTTTAACATATTTTTATAGAATTTGATTATATTAATAGTGGATGATACTATGTTAGGATTTGTACTGTTTAAGACACAGTATTCATCTAAATGTATGTCTACTCTTAGGTTATTTTCTTTTATTATATTTCCTATATATTCTAGTTTTTCTTTAGATATATTTAGCATGTTTAGTTTTATATTTGGATGTGTAGCTAAGGGTATTATTTTTGATGACATTCTATAGAAATGTATATTGTTTTTAATATTGTATTTTAGTATTTCTTCTAGATTATTTAGATTTTTATTTGTTATCTCTATTAGTTTTTCTTCCTTATTTCTTGTTTTTTCGTAATTTGTATATGTTATTGTATGTGATGAGGTTATGTCTAGTGTTTTTGAAATACATGCATATCCTAGTCTAATATTCATTTTATCACCCTTATTATTATTTTCTGAAAGGAGAGTTTTTATGAGTTTAAAAAAATCAAGAGTTATTGCTTGTATTGGTACAATTATATTAGCTTTTATTTTTCATTTTGCTTATGAGATGTTACCTAATTTTTTATTTTCTATATTTTTTCCAGTGAATGAGAGTGTTTGGGAACATATGAAGATGCTTTATAGTTCTGTTGTATTTTATGGAATAATTGATTATTTTTTAAATAAGAAGTATAACATTGGTTATAATAACTTTTTTATGAATATATTTATTTGTTCTGTATCAAGTATTATTATTTATTTAGGTATATTTTTACCTCTTTATTATAGTATTGGTGAGTCTATGTTTATTTCTATTGGGGTTATGATTATAACTTTTATTATTGTGTATGTACTTAGTTATTTTATTTTAAGTCTTAATGATAAAGATTATAATTTTTTATGGGTTGTTTTAACTATATTTGGTTATGTTATATTTACTTATTTAACTTATTATCCAATTCATAATCAATTATTTTTTGATACTAAATATGAAATTTATGGAATTAAAAAATAGAGAGACTTTTATAGTCTCTCTAATCTATATATAAACGCTAAAGCGATAGCGTTGCCAAATTAAAATGATTTGGCTCATTATTAATATATGCATTAATTTATTTTATATTCAATATATTATATTCTTATGGTTTTATTTTGTGATAATAAAAAGAACTATCATGTGATAGTTCTAATATTTGCATTAAATATGTTTCCCTTTTGTATCTGTTTCATCATGAGTTTGGGTAAGTTCTATATTTTCTTGCTTTTTTTCTTCAAGAAATTTTTTGCTTTCTGGAGATATTTCTCCACGAACTGTTGCTTCCCAAAATTCTGGTCCTTTACTAGAGAATGAAAGAACTATATTTCTAACCATAGATTCTGAAGATGGACTATGATTTTGATTAGCAAGTATTTTCACCACATCTTCCATTGATGCACCTTTTTCTAATGCTTCCATTATTTCTAAAGCTGCTTCTAAATCCATACCATGATATATATCTGTTGCACTAATACTAACGCATTGTACCCATTCATTATATCGCTCTGGGAAAATTAGTGCGTATCCCCTTTTAATCCAAGACGGAATACTTTCTATTGCTTTTTCTGCTTCTTCTTGTTCTCTTTTAGTTTCTTTTAGTGATATTTCCCTTCTTTTTTCACGCATTCTTATTTCATATTCTTCTTGTGTTTCTATCATTGTTTTGTTTTCTTCTCCCATATTTTGACCTCCATATAAATTATTAAGTTTATATTAGCACACATCAAATAATGTTTTCAATGTTTTTTAATTAAAAAATTGAATTTGAATATTAAAAAACTATCTTATTGATAGTTTTATTGTTTTGGTGGAATTTCTAATTTTAATCTTTTGGGGTTCTCTTCATCAGTGTTCTGTTCTTCTATAATCGAGTATTTCATAAATGTATCATTATCTAAACGGCACATTAATTTTTTTAGTTCTTGCTCATCCAACTTACTTAAAAAATCTAGCATTTCTGGTTTACGCGCATTATCAATATAGTCATCCTTTATGGAATTAATATATTCATCCTTTATTTTTTTTACGGTTGGTGTCTCACTTAATTCTTTTTGATATTGTTGAAGTAGTTTATTAGTATATTGTTTTCTTAATTTATCATTAGCAAAAGTTAGTTCTAATATAATGTTGCCACAATTAATTCCTTTTTTTATACTTTCATCTGTCCAATTAATCTCAAATAATAATTCAATTCTACTTCCATAACCATGATCATCACAAAACATTATATTTCTGATAAATCTATAATCTTTTAAAAGAAAGTCTATAACACTTTTTATTTCTTCAAAATCAATTGGTTTTTCGATTGTTGCCTTATCATCAGTGCTTGACCAACAACCACCAGTACCTCGACAAAAGCTTATATATGATTTATCGTCAGTGAAAGTAATTTGAGTTACAATAATTGGTTGATAAGACCCCATAGCATGAAGTTCATATCTGCTATCTACATATGGTGCATATTTTAATATAATACTTTTTATGTATTGTGCTGCATTTTCGTTTTGGCATATTATTTCTTTCATGATTTCCTCCATATAAATATACATTTAGTATAGCATATTCAATTATGTTTTGAAAGGCTTTTAAACTATTTTGTATTTTGTCTTTTTTCATACACTTGTTTGCACAATCTTGTTTTTCTTGTACCTTTATCAGTTATTTTTTCTAAAATATCTAACAATTCTTTAATTGGATTTCCATTCATTACGATTAGATAACATGCGTATCTAGATAATTTATAGTCTACAGCTTTTCTTGTGTCTTAGAACCTATATCAACCATTTTGCGCTGTACTGCAAAATGATCATCTATATTGTTTTTTCTTTCTTTGCACGCAATTTTAGCTTTTTCAATCAAATCATCTATGCTTCGCCATTGATGGTATCCCAATGCTTTTTGTAACTCTCTTGCTAACCAATATTCATTATTATTTTCATCTATATGTTTTATTTCTTCAAATATTTTATTTGTATATTCTTTTATTTCATTCATTTTATTATCTTCCTTCCCATGCTTATCTTATATAAATTAAACTATTTCATATTCTCTAACTGCAATTCTATCATCTGAACAATATTCTATTACAAACTTGTTTTCTCTTTTACAGATAAGAATGCCCATTGTATTATTATTACTTGTTTCTTTTATATTTTTATCAATATAATTCATATATTTTTGTACTTGTGCAATATATTCTGCTTTAAATTCTGTTACCTTTAATTCGACCACTACATAGCAGTTATATTTAATATTGAATAATAACAAATCAATACGATTTTGACTATCTCCGATTTTAATTTTATATTCACTACCTACAAAAGATAGATTGCCTCCAAGTTCTTTCATAAATGATTCTATATCTTCTAGTATAAGTTGATGTAGTGCTTTTTCTGTTAATACTTCTATATTATCTTTATTTCTAATTAAAATGGGATTAGGTACTAGATCTTTTATTCCTATGTTTTCATCATGAATCAGTTTATTTTTAGTTTCTATAGGCAATCTTTTGTATTCCTTGTTCTTAATTATTTCTTCTAATTGTCTTTTTGAAAGATTTCTTTTTTCTATTTGATCTGCATAGTAATTTATTTCGTTGTTATCAGTTAAGCTAAACAATTGTCTTACATGACTAATTGACAATTTGGTCCCCAGTGGGGACCATTTTTGTTTTTCAAAGAATTGATACAATTGTCTCATCCTTCTTAAAGTCCTCGGATTGTATTTCTTATCAACTTCAACTGTTAGCTTATTAGAATAATTACCAATAATATCTTCTCCGTAAGCACTACCAGCTTCTAATAATAATTTACCTACTTCGTAATGTGTAATTAGAGTATGCTTTTCTTTTGAATAATCTTTCACTTTTGAATATATTTCATCATCAATTAGTTTGTTTTTAATCTCATTATAATAATTCATATCTTACTCCTCTCTACGGACTACATGTTTCAATTTGTAATTTATTATTTTTTATTTTGAATATAACGCTTCCTTCTTGATCTGTTCTATATATTTTTGATTTTTTTAAATTATCTAATGTTTCCTTATTCGGATGTCCATATCTATTGTTTTTACCAAGTGATATTACTGAGTATTTAGGATTTATTTTATTTATAAATTCTTCACTACTACTTGTTTTAGATCCGTGATGTCCAACTTTTAATACATCTATATTTGGTAAATTATAGGTGTTTAGTATTTCTTTTTCTGTTATTGATGATGCATCACCTGTGAATAAAAAATTGTAATTATTTAATTTTGTATAGATAACATTTGAGTTATCATTTTCATTATCGTATTCTTTAGTTTGAAGAAAATATAATTTGTTCTTATCTATATTTAATTCTTTAATACATGAATAATGTTTTATTTTCTTTTTATCTAATATTTTAATTAGTTCTTGTTCTAAATCATTATATTCTCCACAATTAAAGATTACTTTCTCTACTTTGAAGTTATTAATAAGGTTTATTGCTTCTCCTGCATGATCGAAATCGGCGTGCGTTAGAATTAAAAAGTTTAGTTTTTTTATTCCTAATGATTTTAGATATGGTATTGTTTTTGTTTTTACTAAGGATTGATTACTGTTTCTTATACCTCCTGTATCTATTAATATTGTTTTGTTTACGTTTAGTAATATAGAGTCTCCTTGTTTTACGTCTAGGTATGATATTTCTTTATGTTTTATTATTGATCTTATATTTGTATGTAGTGTTATTAATAGTATTAAAGGTATTATTGTTTTTATTTTTTTGTATTTTAGTCCTATTATTAGTATTAAAATTGTTATATAGTAAAGTATTATTATGTACCATGGGATATGTGATAGTATTATTTTTATATTTAATTTTTCTAGTATTATTGATAAATTTTCTAATATATTAATTGATATTTGAAATATATTATCAAGTGGTTTTATTATTATTGTTATTATAGATAATGGGAATATTATAAATGATACAAATGGTACAAATATTAGGTTTATTAGAGGGGTTATTATATTTATTTCATGAAAGTTATTTATTAGTATTGGGATGCTTGTTAAAAATGATATTAGGCTTGTTATAAATAGTTTTGATATATAGTTTTTATAGTTATTAATTATATTTGATGATATTATTAATGATGCTGATATTGTAAAACTAAATATGAATCCGGTATTATATATATAAAACGGATTATATAGTATTAGTATTATTAAATCTATTATTAATAAGTATATTATTTTTATATTTAAGTTTAATGTTTTATTTAGCGTTAATAATATGTATAGAATTAGGGCTCTTAGTATTGATGGTGAATAGTTCGTAAGAAATGCGAAGAATATAAATGATATTATTATAATTATGTATTTTAGTTTTTCATTTAGTTTTTTTAGTAAAAATAATAATATACTTGCGAATAATGATAGATGCATTCCTGATATGGCAAATAAGTGGCTTATTCCGTTTGTTTGATATGTTGTTTTGATATTATCTTCTATTTCATTATTGTCTCCTAATAAAAATGTTTTTAGATAATTACTTGTTTTATATTTTTCTATATGTTTTATTATTTTATTTTTTATATTATACTTAATATCTTTATTTTCTTTTATAATTTTTATATTTTGTGCTTTTATTATATAGTTTATTTTTTTACTTTTTAAATATTTTTTATAGTTAAACAAATTAGGAAAAGTATTATTATTTGGTTCTTCTACTTTTCCTTCTATTTTAATTATATCTCCTAATTTATAAGTATTCTTACCTTTATATGTTACCAATATCTTTTGTTTTTCTTTTACTTCTATCTCAATATAATCTTCATTTTCTTTGATGTTTGTTATTTTTCCTGTTACTATATCTCTTATTTGTTCTTTTTTATTTATCTTTATTCTTATATATGTGATGCCTAGTACTATTAATAAAGATATAATTATTATTTTATATAGTAATGTATTCTTTGAATTTATCAAATGTAGATTCACCTATACCGCTTATGTTTTTTATTTCTTCAATGTCTTTGAAGCCATTATTTTGTTCTCTATATTCTATGATTGCTTTTGCTTTGGATTCTCCTATTCCTGGTAGTGTTTGTAGTTGGTCTAATGAGGCGGTATTTATTGATATTTTATTATCTTTTGATAATTCTTCTTTTGTTTCTTTTGTATCTGCTTTTTTCATGCATGCATCATTTATTGTATCTGGGCAAGAGCATTCTTTTTCTATATATTTTATTACTGTTTGCGTTGTTGTTAAGTCTTTTTTTAGTTTTTCTATTTCATATTTATTATAGACTATTATTACCATTTCGTCTGTTAAGTTTTTACTTAGATTTAGAAGTGTTGTATCTGCATTTTCTGTTAAATCTCCGGATGCTTTTATTGCGTCATATACTCTACTTCCTAAATTTAGCTCATATACTCCTGGCTTTTTCACTTCTCCTTTGATGTCTACTTTTATTTTTTTTATTTCTTCTTTCGTTTCTTCTTTTATTTCTATTTGCTCAATAGGTTCTTCTATTATTTCTTCTTCTATATTTGTTTTGTTGTTTAGTATTACAAATGTTGTTATAGAGATTGCTAATAGAATTACTACATATTTTCCATATTTGATTATTTTTTTCATTATTCCTCCTTCTAGGCATCTATAGTTATGTTACGATTTATTTTTAAAAGTTCCTAAAAAAAAGAATAAAATTTTCATTTTATTCTAGATTTAATTTATTTTCTAAGTTTTTCTTTGTAAGTATATAGTATACAGTTCCTATTACTAATGATATACCCATAGTCATTAACAACATCATATTTAGTATTTGTACTTCTGGTATTGTTTCGTTTAGTGCTTCTATAATTTTTGGATTAAACAGTATTGGTGAATATACTATAGCTGTTATTATTTGAGTGATATTGTATATTACCACTCCATATATTATTGAGTATAGTAATTTGTTTGTTGAGTGCTTTTGTCCAAATGATATTGATGTAAACATTAGTAGTGTATTTGTTATTTGACCTATAAACATTGCTATTATTAGAAGTAATGCAGATAGTTTATAGTCTCCTATTTTTTCTATTATCATTTTAATTGCATCTATTACTTTTATTGGATCGATGTTTATTGTTATTAGGAATGTTATTATAGCTACTATTAATGATAGAACTTCCATTGTTATAAGTGATGTTAATTTTGATATGATTATACTATTCTTACTCACTGGTAATGTGTGTAATAAATATCCTTCGTCCTTTACTGTTTGTTTGTAGAAATTCATTATTCCTACTATAAATGTTAGAAATACTGTTCCTAAACATACTAGTATTGATAGTCCTGTTATAAATCCCGATGGTATTCTAAATATTGGTGTTATTTTATTTATTCTTATGAATATGTTTGATATTACTGATAGAATTAGTGATATTCCATATACTGGCAACATTGTTTGTGTAAGTGTTTTGTAATCATATTTTAATAGTTTTTTTAGCATTTGAATTCCTCCCTAAATACTTGGTCAATTGTTTGATTTCTTTCTGATCTTATATTATCTGCTTTATCATTTAATATTATCTTTCCTTTATTTATAAATATTACATTATCTAATATAGATTCTATGTCTTGTATTAAGTGAGTTGATATAATCATGCTTGCTTTATTATCAAAGTTACTTAATATTGTTTCTAGTATATAGTCTCTACTAGCTGGGTCAACTCCTCCTATTGGTTCATCTAGTATATATATGTCAGCTTTTCTACTCATCACTAGTATTAGTTGTACTTTTTCTTTCGTTCCTTTTGACATTGTTTTTAATTTATCTTCTTGTTCTATTTTTAGTTTCTTCAATAAGTTTATTGCTTTTTTTCTATCAAAGTTACCATAAAAATCTTCAAAATAGTCTAGTAATTCTTTTACTTTAAAGTTCATATTTAGGTATGTCCTTTCTGGTAAGTATGATATTATTTTTTTACTTTCTATTCCTGGTTTATTTCCTTTTATTTTTATTTCACCACTTGTTGGGGTTAGTAAGTTGTTTATTATTTTTATGAGTGTTGTTTTGCCACTTCCATTTGGTCCTAATAGTCCATATATTTTGCCTGGTTCTATTGTTAAATCAATATTTTTTAATGCTTCTTTTTTTCCATATGATTTTGATAAATCCTTTATTTCAATTAGATTCATTTTAATTCTCCTTTTCTTTAATTATTTCTAACATTTTACTTTTATCTATTTCTAGTTGTTTCATATCTTCCATGAATTCTTCTATTTTTTTGTTAATTAATTTATTTTTTTCTTTTTCAATTGTTTTTTTATTATCTGTTATATATTTACCACTTGTTCTTTGAGTTATAATTAACCCCTGTTCTTCTAGTTCTAAAAGCGCCCGATTTATTGTGTTCGGATTTATTTTTAGTTCTAGTGCGAATTCTCTTACTGATTTTATTTTCTCTCCTGGTTTATATTTATTTGTTATTATATCAAGTTTTATTTGTTCTTCTATTTGTATATAAATAGGAATATTTTTATTGAAGTCCATGTTACCTCCTTTGTATTAATTAACTAATACAGTTATACACTTAATTTTTATTTTTGTCAACAAAAAAATGAATTAATTATTTTTTAATTCATTTATTGCTTCTTTTATATTTGATACTCCTACTATTTTTATATTATATTTTTTTTCTTGCTTTATTTTAATTGCTTCTTCATAGTTTTCACCACTTGGTACTAAGAAAATGTCTGCCTTATTTTTTACAGCTCCTATTAGTTTATATTTTACCCCTCCAATACTTCCAACATTGCCATCTATGTCTATCGTACCTGTTCCAACTACAGTTTTTCCTTTAGTTAGGTCTTCACCTGTTAAATATGAATATGTTGTTAGAGCCATCATCATTCCTCCTGATGGGCCTGATTCTCTTGCTTTATAGTCTATATCTATCTTATGGTTTGATTCTATTTCAAATGTTTGACCTAACGCAATACCTATTATTATATTGTCGTTGTAATTTATATATTCAGCTGTTCTTATATATTCTTTTTTGTTATTTATTACTTTTAGTAATATTTTCTTTCCTTCTTGTTTTTCTAATGATTGTAGTTCTTTTATATTGTTTATTTTTATATTATTTGCTTCTATTATTTGATCTCCTACTTTTAAATCTGTTTTAGCACCTTCTAATATTTGCGTTACATATACTTTGTTATTTTTTGTTTTAAATTCTTCATTTGATTCAGTAAACCCTACATATAGCGCATTTGATAGTGCTTCTTTTAAATCAAGTTCATTTCTAAACTTTGCGTCTGCTTCACTTTCATTTTTATATAATACTTCTTGTTTTTTTATTAAATCCCAATCTTTGTTTATTTTTGCGATTAGATATGTTGGAATTGTAGCATTCATTTCTGCTACATATGCGAAGTTCATAGTACCATTTATATTTTTTTTATCTATTTTTATTCTCTCGGATACGTCTATTACTCCACCTGGAGCATCTACATAATATGGTAATTTATATGTCATTGTTATGAGTATTGTTAGCATTATTAGTAGAAATTTGTATTCTTCTTTTATATATTTTTTTATTTCTTCATATATTTTATTAAGCATGGTATCATCCTTTCTTTTAATTCTATTTTTAATGGTGATTTTTATGAAAAAAATTATTGTCAGTGTTTTAATAATGTTTGTTCTAATGTTTTGCATGTTTCAAATTCTTACTTCTTCTGAATCAATTATTAGCACAATTAATTTTTCTTTTGGTGTTTGGAAGAATAATATATTTCCTTCTTTGTTTCCTTTTTTTATTTTATCGCATATACTTATAAATTATGGTTTTATAGAACTTGTTGGTGAATTATTTAAACCTATTATGAATAAGTTTTTTAAACTTAAAGGGGTTTGTGCTTTTGTTTTTATTATGAGTTTAGTTAGTGGGTTCCCTAGTAATGCCAAATATGTAAGAGAATTATATCTTAATGGTTTAATTGATGAATATGAAGGTTCTAAAGTTCTAACTTTTACTCATTTTTCTAATCCTCTTTTTATATTAGGTACCGTTTCTATAATGTTTTTGAACAATAAGGAAATCGGCATTTTTATTTTATTTTGTCATTATGTTGGTAATATCTTTGTTGGTCTTTTGTTTAGAAATTTTTGTATTTGCGAAATTGATTCTTCATCTATTTCTTTAAAAAAAGCTGTTTTAGAAATGCATAAAAAAAGAATTTCAAGCAATAAGTCTTTCGGAAGTGTTATCAGTGATGCACTTGTTAATGGAATTGATACTCTTTTACTTATTTTTGGTGTTGTAACTTTCTTTTTAGTTATTACAACAATAATTGATAACGTTATTGATTTACCTCAATATTATCAAGGTATTTTGAACGGAATATTCGAAATGACACAGGGACTTAAATATGTTAGTCTTCTTGATATTCCTTTAAAAATAAAAGGAACTTTGTCCGTTTTATTTATTTCGTTTGGTGGGTTATCTGTTCATATGCAGGTAATTAGTATTTTAAGTGATACCAAAATTAAGTATTATCCTTTTTTTGTTTCTCGTGTTATTCATGCTTGTATTTCTTCTTTGATTTTTTATTATTTATTTGATTATTGGTGTCTTTTAATCTAGGTTTACTTCTCCATTTTTATATGTATATATTATATTTATACTGTAATCTTCGTTATTTGCATTAGTTATTGGAATATATATTTTAATTAACTTATTTAATACCTGTTCGTTTGTGACCGGTAATTCTATTTGCATATTTTCTAATTCATATCCGTTGTTTATCTTTGCTGTATAGTTGTCATATGTCACTGTTTGATTGCTGATATTTAATGATAATCTTTTTGTTGTCCCTGTTGCATATGTTAGGTCAACGCAGTTTTCTCCACAAGTTGATAAATTAACAAGTTTTTTTTCATTTAGATCTGAATAAATTTTATCAAGCATTATATTTTTTTTATTTAGCATGTCTGTTTTTATTCCGGATGATTGATATACTTCTTTTAAGTTAATTATCAATTGAAACATAATAATTATTATTATTGAGGAAAGTATAAATGCTGATAACATTTCAACTATTGTAAATCCTTTATTTTCCATATTACACCCCATAATATCTTGACATATCTGCTTGATAATTTCTTTTTACTTCATTTTCTGATAGAGCTCTATTATATAATAGTATATTTTGGAATTCTATGTTAGAACATTTTCCTGTTCTATATTGTCTTCCGATATTAATACCTAGCGTGGATCCTGGATAAACTCCTGGCCTATTTCCTAATGAAACAGTATTTCCGTCAATATATAATGTTATTCTATTGTTATCATATGTTGTCGTTATTGTGTATGTTTTATTTAATTCTATGCTGCTATTTGATGTGTAAATGTAAGTTGATCCATTAATTGCTAAAGTTGTTGCCGGTTTCATAGTCGATTTGTCTATATATTGTCTTAGGCCATCATTTGATGATGAAGTATTTTCATTATCTATATAATAATTCTGTGATGTGTTAGTTAATGATATGATTTTAATTCTTGCTTCTATTGTTAGTCCATTAGGAAATTGCGTATTTGCTGTGTTATCTAAAATACCATAGTCATCTACTCCGTCAAAAGTCAACGATGAATTATTCCATGTTGGATTATTATATAATGTCGCGTCATTACCATTATTACTTAGATCTTTCCATACAGTCGTATCGTTTGAATGTCCTTCACCAGTATTGTTTATTCCGTCTAGATAAACTATTAAACCATCTTGTACATATGAGTTGCCTTTATTGAATCTCATTGTTGCGAATGTATCATTTGTGTATTTGATTATTATTCTGTAATCCGATTCAGAATTAATTGTCTTTATTTGTTTTATAAAATCTTGCATATCATTACTAAAATTTTTTATATTCTTTTTAATTTCAGAAGGATTTTCCTTTGTGAATATTATTTGTTCTATTCCTGATTTTTCATATAAATCCTCACAAAACGAGCTTGTATTATACAGATCCATATCACAGTCTGTTATATCTATATATCCTTTTGAATTTATTGATAGTCTTTCGACAAGCGCATCATAATTGCCATCATCTATGTATTTTAAAATGTTGTTTGCTATATATAATCCTTCTGGTGTATCATATTGAAAGCTTCTTTGATAACTTCTGTTAATTGTTTTAAATTGTATAAACATGAATGTTAGTACACCTATTACTACTGCTGAAAGTATTAGAATTTCAGTAAGTGCAAAGCCTTTTTCGTTTTTAATCATAAAAAATTCCCCTTTATCTTGTATTTAGTCTATTTATATTATATAATATTATTAGTCTAAATGCTAGAGAGAAATCATAAAATATTTAAAAGAATTTAAGGGGATGATTAAATGCTTAGACAAATAGACTTTGAAAAAACACCGGTTGTTGAGGCAGTTAATGATATATTAGTTGATGCTAGTAAGCGTGGTGCGAGTGATATTCACTTTGACCCTCTAGCGGAATTTATGAAAGTAAGAATTAGAGTTGATGGTCAACTACATGATTATGCTGAAGTTCCTAATGGTATTAAGAAAAATTTAATTACACGTATTAAAATTATTTCAGGTATGAATATTACTGAATCACGTCTTCCGCAGGATGGTGCTATAAAGGCTAATATCAAAGATGTTGATTTGGATCTCCGTGTTTCTTCTATCCCTACAATTGAAGGTGAAAAGATAGTTATTCGTATTCTTGATTATAGTATGAGTAATTCTGGTCTTGAAACTTTAGGTTTTAGTGATGTTAACCTTAAGAAAGTTATTCAGATGATTAATGTTCCTAACGGAATTATATTGATTACTGGTGCTACTGGTAGTGGTAAGTCTACTACTGTTTATTCTATTTTACATAGATTAAATAAAGAGGAGACAAATATCATTACTGTTGAGGACCCAATAGAAATGAATATTACTGGTATAAATCAGATTCAAACTAACAGTGAAATCGGGCTTGACTTTGCTACTGCTCTTAGATCTATCTTAAGACAGGACCCTAACATAATAATGATAGGAGAAATTCGTGATACCGAGACTGCCAAGATAGCTGTTCGTGCTTCTATTACAGGTCACTTAGTTTTATCCACTATCCACACCAATGACTCACTTAATACCATTGAAAGACTTTTAGATATGGATGTTGAACGTTATTTGCTATCAAGTGCTTTAACTGGTATCATTTCTCAAAAATTAGCTCGTAAATTATGTCCACATTGTCGTCAAAAAAGAGCTACAAGTGATTATGAAAAAAATATATTTAAAAAGGTTTTAGGTCATGACGTAAATGAAATTTATACTGCCGTTGGTTGTGATCAATGTGGTAATGGTTATAATGGTCGTATTGCTATTCATGAAGTTTTGATGATTAATCAAGATATTAAAGATGCGATTAGTTCTAACATTAGAAAAGATGCTTTAAGAGAGCTTGTTTATAATTCAGATGTTATTACTCTTTTACAGGATGGTCTTGAGAAAGTTGAAGCCGGGTTAACTACTTTTGAGGAAATATTAAAAATTATTGAACTTGAAGACGATGAAAAACTTGCTAATGCATCAAGTTTAAAGAAGGCACTTGCTGTTACCAAAATTGCGAATGGTGTTGATGATACTGAT
>CAKJXT010000024.1 GCA_918219625.1 Bacilli bacterium | reverse complement strand
TCTAATAAAATTATATATCAATTATTATAATAATGAAAGACCTAGCTATGCATTAGATTATAAAACCCCAATTCAATATAAAATTGAATCAGGGTTTTAATCTCTCTTTTTCACTGTCTACTTTTTATTGACTAGTTTATTAATCTCTTTTAAAATTTAAAAACTTAAGATTAGCAATATCATCATTAACAATAGTAACCATGTTTTCGATATTAAACATATCAAAAGCATCCCTCACCTCATCAACAGATTTCATAAAAAGATCAAGTCTATCAGACAACATCTGAGCTAAAGTAGGTTCCTCTATTCCAATTGATAATAAATAATCAATAACCTCACTAACAGAATCCTTATTAAAGATAATAGTATTAATTATATTATCATAGTTGTTATTAACAATAATATTTATATCATCATCAGATATATTATACTTTTTCAAAAAATCCATTATATCACCTCAGAACTTCTTGTAATATCCTTAGTTAACCAATAATTCTTCTTATCATTTAAACTTCTAAATATAGGTTTCCCATTCTTACGAGCATGAATAATATTAGTAGAAATAGATTTCAACCTATAGTAAGAAGTAGTAAGTCTAAGTGGATTATTATTTAGATACTCTTTCAAACCACAATCAGAAAATGACGAAATAGAAGTAGCTAAAAATGGATTAATAACAACAACACCAAATATCTCATTAGAAATATCCATATTAGATAAAATAGTTATATTCTTAGACATATCAGGAACAATAATAGAAAGAGGATTACTATTAAATATAGTAGAAACATCTTTACCATTATTATCTAAAATAGAAATATTCTCTTTAAACAATTCAAAATATGTTCCAATATATTTCAAATTAGATACTTCTTCATTTTCACTAACAATAGTAGAAATAAGATCCTTCTTCTCATTAGAAATAAATATACCTGGAATTTTATATATTTCACTAAAACTTAAATTGTACTTAGAAGATAAATCCATAACTTCTTTTAAATTCGATACAGAAGAAAATAAGAATAATATAAACAATAAAGAATTATTAACATTTATATTATTAGAAACTATATAATTAGAAATTTCTTCAATATTCTTAGTATCAACATAACTTACAAGAATCTTCTTTTCAGAATCACTAAATGAATCTAAATCAATATCAACAGTCCTTAAAGCAAGCCTTAAATCAACTTCCTCCTTAACATGACCATCAAGATCCATATTATAATTCTTACTATTATTACGAAGAATCTCATATTTAACCTTAATAATATCATCTAAAGGAACATCATTCTCTTTAAATATCTCATCAAGAGTATCAACACTTCTAACAACACCAGTACCAATCTCTTGACTTAACTCTCTGCATTTAGAAATAAACTCCTCTAAATTCTTCTTAGCTTCATTGTTCTTATTAAAAGCAGAAGTACAATAATTATCAATAGTTTCATGTACACCTTTTAATAACTCTTCCTGGCTATCATCAAGTGATAAATCAAGGCCATCATTCATACCATTAATAACAATTTTAATCATATCTATATTAGAAATAATTTCATCAGCCGTCTCAGAATCAGAAATAGCAGCTAAAACTCCTCTTAATTCTTCATCATCAACATTTACAATATTCTTGTAATCAGAAAATTTTTCCTCAACCTTTTTATACTCTTCACTTTTTTTAATATCATCCTTAATACCAGAAAGCATTTGTAACTTATCATGGATGATATTTGAAAGCATCTCAACCAAATAATTTTTAAGTTCCATAAAGCCTCCTATTCAGTTTCAAGAAGATCACTTAAATTATTAATTTCTTCTTGCATCTTATCATTATCACTTTTCATATCAGCAATATCAGAATGAACCTCAGTAGTAATCACTCCATTGCTATCTAAAAACTTCAAATTGCACTTAATAGCACAGCTAAGCAAAATATTAAGTTCTTCATCCTTGAAATTGCACAACTCAACCATTTCTTGAAACAAATCAATATCAGAAATAATTGCAGTAAACTCATCATCAGAAATAGTAACAGCAAAATCAGAATAAAGATTAATCTTATTCAAATAATTTTCCTTATCAGTTTTTAGCTTATCATTAGAAAGCATTTCATCATATATCTTAATAAGTTTACCATTAATTTCCTCTAAATCTTTAACAGCATTGTTATATTGTAAGAAATTACTCTTATCAACAGACTTACTCGCATCAATTAAATATCTAGCTGTCTTAAGTTTCTTCATATAAGAACTTGATGGAAACAACCTATCAAAAACTCTAGAAAGAATAGTTTCATCATAAAAAGGTAAAAGCAAACAATCACTTTTACTATAATTAACAACATCACCTAATATTTGAATAAAGTCCTCTTCTTTTTCAATATCAGAAACAGACTTTTTATACTCATCAATAACACTATCTAAACCTCTTTTAAGCTTAGATAAAACTCCTCTTACACTATCCATATTTTCCACCCTATCTTATTCTAAATAATATTATAACAAAAAAAAATAAAAATATATAGTCCTATTTTTATTTTTATCTTAACTTTTTCTTTACACAATTATAAAAAAAAGAAATTAATTATCAAAAAAATTACTTTTTGACCTTAATTTCTTCTATTTTATCACTTATATCATCCTCATAAAATCTATAAGTTGCAATTAAAATAATTGTTACAGGAAGGGCAATTATGATACCACCAACTCCGTACAATATACCACCTGCAAATACCGCAAATATACTAGCTAACGCTGGAATATTATTAGTCTTACCATAAACACGAGGAGAAATAATATATCCATCTATATTTGGACAAATAAATGTAACTATAAGAGTTAATATAAATAACTTAGGTGAAATAAAGAATGCTGTAACACAAGCAATTATATTAGAAAATATCCCACCAAAATAAGGAATAACAGTTGTAACCGCACACAATATACCAAGCAATAAATAATAAGGATGTCCAATTAATAAATAAACAAAAGTATACTCAAAAAATTGAATAACTATAAACTTTTCAAGTCCAACAAAATATTGACTAACCTCATAATCAAGTCTTGCAAAATAATTAAATGTCTTTTTATTCTTTCTCATCAAGTATTTCTTAAATTTAAATCTAATATCATCCATACTAATCAAGAAATAAATTGAAGAAATAAAACAAATAATAAACTTACTTAAAAAACTAAGTAATGATGAAATAAATGAAAAAGAAAAATCGCTTATAGGCTTACCATAATTATTAACAATCGCATTAATATCTGTAATATTTTCTTGTATATATTTTAAATCAATATTATACTTACTGGAAATATCTTGTAAAAAAGTAATTAAAAATCCACTAAATGCACCAATCTGTTTCGCAATTATTGGAATTAATAAAGAAACTAAAATAATAATAAAACCAATAATACAAACAAGCATCAAAATAAGCGCCAAAGACTTACGAACGCCTTTTTCTTGTAACTTGCGTAAAAAAGGATATAAAGCATATGCTATAACAAAAGCTATCGCAAATGGAGACGCAATAGATATAATTTTACCTATAACATCATGCCATAAACCCAAAGTATTATAAAATAAAAAACATATACCTAAAACAAGCAAAATATTTAATAACCTATAACTCAATTTTTTCTCATCCATAAAATCATCCCAATCTAACTATATTATATCATTATAAAATAATTAAAAAAATATACAAACAAATAAAAATAAATAAAAAAAGACAAATAAATGTCTATATTTTAAATGGATACCTATTAGGAATATCCTCCTTAAACTCCATAACCTCATGAGTAATAGGATGAATAAAAGATAAATAATAGGAAAATAAAGCAATTTGCTCTCCAACTTTAGAATTCTTATTATATCTTTGATCACCAAACAAAGGATATCCTCTACTAGAAAACTGTACTCTAATTTGATGAGATCTACCAGTTATTAACTCTATATCAACTAAAGAATAATTATTCTTATTCCATAAAACGTTATATTTTAAACTAGACTCTTTACCCAAAGAATCAACACGAACCATATTAGTTTTACTATCCTTTAATAACTTATCATGTAATTCACCAGAACCAGATAAATTACCACAAACAACTGCATAATATCTTTTATTAACCTTACCAGTTCTAACCTGATCACTTAATCTACTAGCAGCCTTACTAGTTTTCGCAAAAACCATAACACCACCAACAGGTCTATCAAGTCTATGAATAAGACCTAAATAAACATTACCAGGCTTATTATATTTTTCCTTTAAATAACCTTTTAAATAATTTAATAAATCTAAATCACCACTATTATCCTCACAAACAGGCATATTAACCGGTTTAACCACAACAAGGACATGATTATCTTCATAAAGTATCTTAATCATTAGACTGCCATCTTCCACAAATACCACAAGGTAAAATTAAATCATTATTAACAATAGGAAGCCCTACCTCATCTGCATCAACTACCCCACCATAACGAGTAACAAGAGTAGTCTTTAAAATATTATATAAGACAGTACTAGAAATACCTGTAGTATAAGCATTAATCAAAAAGAATAAAGGTTCATCAGACAAAATATCCATACAAGCAGTAATTAAATTATATAAATTATTTTCAAACTTCCAAACTTCACCATTTGGACCTCTTCCATAACTAGGCGGATCCATAATAATTGCATCATACTTATTACCACGACGAGCCTCACGCAATACAAACTTTAAACAATCATCAACAATAAATCTAATACGATTATTAGATAAACCAGATAACTCCATATTTTCCTTAGCCCAAGCAACCATACCCTTAGCAGCATCAACATGAACTACTTCTATAGCTCCGGCACTACTACAAGCCATAGTCGCACCGCCAGTATAAGCAAACAAATTTAAAACCTTTATAGGTCTTCCAGCACCCTTAATCTTATCCATCATAAAATCCCAATTAACAGCCTGTTCAGGAAACAAACCAGTATGTTTAAAATTAGTAGGGCTAACCTTAAACTTTAAATTTTTATAATCAACAGTCCAATAATCATCTAACTTCTTATAAAAATCCCAGTATCCTCCACCCTTATCACTTCTATGATAAAAGCCATCAACATGCTTCCAATCACTACCACTGTTAATAGGCCACATAGCTTGAGGATCAGGACGTCTTAAAATAATACCATTCCAACTCTCTAACTTTTCACCATTACCAGCATCAATTAATTTATAATCTTTCCAATCACGACTAAGTCTCATAAAATTTCACCATAAATATTATAACATAATAAACAAAAACAAAAAAGCCCATATATATGAGCAAATTTAATATCTGATATCTACTTATTTTTTTGATTATTATTATCAATTACATACCGTTCATATAAAGAACTATATTTTTTTAATGATTCAGCTATATCTATAATATAATCTTCAACAACCCCAAACTCTTCGGTATTCTTAGTATTTACTAATCTACCTCCTAATGCCATCATTGTTCTGCTTGAAGCAATATTACCAATTTCACAATCCAATAAGGCTTCCTTCTCACCAGCTTCATTAAGCCTTTTCAAGCCCAAATATAAATTTATCTTGTTGTAACCTTTTCCTCTTTCTGAAGGTCTAATAGAAAAGCCAATATGACCACCTAAATCCCTCAACATATCATTAAGACATAATCTAATATTAATTATTCCAATAATATTATCAGCCTCATCTACCAAAAAATAGGTTTCTTCAGGAACATGACTTTCAGCAACAGAAACATTCTTCTGATTTTCAATATACTCCAACCATTCTTCATAAGTTGAATTTTCTAAATATCTAGCAATCCTGCCACCACCATGTATTCTAGAATTATTCTTTTTAAATTCTTCTACAAAATCAATAGCTTTCTCCTTATAAGATAAATCGGGTTCAACATGTCTAAATTTCATACAATCACTCCTATTTTATGTTTTCAACATTAACTAAAGTATCACCATCAAAATCTAATCTAAAAGACTCACAATAATTAAAAAATCCATCCAATAACACTTTATTCTTAAAGCAATATCTAAGTTTATTATCAACAATTTTAATGTCACACCACTTTTTCAATAAATATGAAATAGCAGTCGCATGACTAACAATAACGATTCTTTTTTCTCTATTATTAGATATAATACCCATAACAGTTTTATACATTCTATCAGATACGTCTTTTTGACTTTCACCGCCACCAACTTTATAATTCTCATCTAAAAATTGTCTTCTTTCAAAATTTTCGGGTAATTCATCCAATGATGAAATACCAAATCTTCTTTCACCTAAATCACTTACAACATTAATATCCAAATTATTATTTAAAGCTATATACTTTGCAGTTTGTATTGCTCGAACATAATTTGAAGAAAATAAAATATCAATATTATTAAACTCAGATTTGAATAACTTCTCACGAGCAATCTCTTCACCATCAACAGAAAGACATTTTTTCTCATTTTGTATTTGAAAACAATCATCATTTAAACCATTATTTACATCCAAACACTTTGAATGTCTTATTAAATAAACTGTAGTCATAAATCAACACCTATAATAAATTATAGCACAAAACAAAAAAAGTCCAAATAATTGGACTTTGAAATATTGAAATATTATCTCTTTGAAAATTGTGGAGCACGACGTGCAGCCTTAAGACCTGGTTTCTTACGTTCTTTAACACGAGAATCTCTTGTAACAAAACCAGCTCTCTTTAAAATTTTTCTAAAACTGTTTTCTGAATCTTCATTAGCTTTATCATACTCAATTAAAGCACGAGTAATACCTAATCTGATAGCTCCAGCAGCACCAGTAAATCCACCACCATTAACTTTAACATCAATGTCAAATGATTCTTCTGTTCCAGTAGCAACTAAAGGTTGTTTTAAATCCATAACATTAGTTTCATATGGAAAGAAATCTTTAACATCTCTACCATTAACAGTAATTTTTCCTTTACCAGGAACCATTTTAACTTGAGCAACAGAAGCTTTTCTTCTACCTGTTCCTAAAAAAACTCTTTTATTAGCCATTTAAAACCCTCCTTAGTCCATGTTAACTGGCTTTTGTGCCATATGTGGATGTTCACTACCTGCATAAACAAATAACTTCTTGTAAGTAGTACGTCCTAATCTTCCTTTTGGAAGCATTCCTTTAACTGCTCTTTCAATCATTTCAACAGGATAATTTTCTTTCATAACACGAGCTGTTCTTTCTCTTAGACCACCAGTCCATCCACTGTGGTTATAATAAATTTTGTCATCTAACTTGTTACCAGTTAAATTGACTTTTGAAGCATTAATAATAATTACATAGTCTCCACAATCAACATTTGGAGTAAATGTAGGTTTATGCTTACCTCTTAAGATATGAGCAGCTTTAGTAGCAACACGACCTAAGTTCTTACCCTCAGCATCGATAACATACCAATTACGCACTATATCTTCTTTTCTTTGCATATAAGAATCTTTCATATTTTATTTCCTTTCTCCTTTACATTTAATAAGCTGTCCCAAGGCTTATTAATGTGGGATTAAATTTAAAATGTACCAATTAACATTGTACTAAAAAAGCAAAAGAAAGTCAACAAAAAACCTTAAATTATTTATATTTTTTAATAAAAAAAGATGAAATAAATTCATCAAATTATTCACAAAAATTTTTATACAATCCTGATGCCTCGATATATACATCTGTATCACCAGAAAGAGTATTACATTTAACTAAAGTAATATTTTTGCCTTCATAAATAGTAGTCCCACCATCATCAAACATATCTTTTACCTTTAATGTTCCAATTATATTATCAATTGCGTTATCATTGTTTTTAATATAATCCCTTAAATCAACTTTCTCTCCATTAATATCAAATGAATAATCTCTAACGCAATAAGAATAAATCTTTTGTTCATCTTTAGTTGTAATTAATTGTGGAACACCATCACATTGATTTGAAGAACCTTTCTTAACATCATTCTCAGCCTTCTTATTACATCCAGTAAATCCTAATAATAAACCAGCACACAATAAAGAAACACAAATAGTTTTTTTCATATTATTCTCCCTTCACAAGAATATACGCTTAAGCAAATTATATCTTACATCAATATTAAAATCAATAAAACAAGATAAAAAAACAAATATATTTACACTAACTTTTCAAAAACAAAATCCCATATCTTATCAGGAATATCTGCCATATTTTTAAATTTAACATCACATTTCAAAGCAACTCTTTTAACATCTTCAATATACTCTTCAACATAATTATGACCAGTCTCTAAATTTTTAATAAGAATATCTCCCCAATGATGAGGACAATCAGCTAAATCACTATTTCGAATAAACTTAGTAACAAACTCTAAATTATAACTCATATGATAAAAATGACTAGACCATTCACCATCTACAAGATCTAAAAGGGCGAACTCTAACCCTGCTGAACCAGAACAACACTGTCCAACACTTCCTGGATTAATAAATTTACGATCATCTTTAATAAATAAACATTGCTTATGTATATGACCAAAAACATTATATTTATAAGTGCTGTCATTTTTAAGCTTATGACTAACATATATTTGAGGACAACCTTTAATATCAACAACAATTTCATCAGGAAGCGACGATATATACTTAATATCCTCAAACTTAAGAGATTTATAAGTAAGCATTAAACTATTAAAACTATCAACTTTCTCAAATTCAATTTTTTTATTATGATAATCAATAATATAATCCTCACGATTACCTTTAATAATCCAATGTTTGTACTTCTCATTCTTCAATTTTATAAATTCTAAAACCTCAGAAGAAAGTAATATATCAGTAATATAATCGCCACACCATATAATACCATCAATCTTAATTTTTTCAATAAATGCAAAAGCTTTTTCTAAAGCAGGTAAATTACCATGAATATCACTTATAACCGCTAATCTCATCTATAAAACACATCCTTTAAATAAAGACCACATGCATCCGCACACATACCAGCTTTTCTTCTATCTTTCGCATCTAATATATCAATTATATCAGTACTCTTATATTTACCTTCACCAATCTGAATTAAAGTTCCAACCAAATTTCTAACCATATATCTTAAAAAACCAGTACCTAAAAATGAAATAGTAATCATATTAACATTCTTTAAATCCCGAATCAAATTAGTTTGAATAATTGTACGAACATAATCTTCACGAACATCATCTCCAGCAGTAAATGACTTGAAATCATGAGTACCCTCTATATACTTTAAAGCACGTTCCATCTCAACAACATCTAACTTCTTATTATATTGATAAACATAATCCTTCATAATAGGATCATACTCACCCATATTAATCTTATAAATATATTCCTTAGCTTTAACATTATATCTAGCGTGAAAATCATCATTAACTTTAACTACATCTTTAACATAAATATCACCAGGCAATAAACCATTCATAGCTTTTTTTAAACTATCAGCAGTAACCTTAGTCACAATATCAAAATGAATCTTTTGTCCATATGCATGAACACCCGCATCAGTTCTACCAGAAGCACTAACACTAACTTTAGAACCACCATTGATATTAGTTAATATTTCCTCCAACTTATCTTGAACAGTATTACCATGAACCTGCTTTTGATATCCATTATACTTAGAACCATCATATGCAATAGTCGCTAAAAATCTCACATAACCACCTCTTTTATTAAAACTAAAACAAATAAAGCTAAATGACTTGCAATCATATAAAAATCATTAAATCTCCATCTATAATCTATTATATCACTTCTATCACCATCAAAACTAAAATTTTTAACTTCCATCGTATCACTAACCGCATCAGCTCTTTTAATAGAAGATACAAACATTGGTATAAAAATAGACTTAATACCAACAATTCTATCCTTAAAAGAACCTTCTTTATAATTAAAACCTCTACTCATTTGAGACTTCATAATCTTATTAGAACTATCAAACATAGTAGGAATAAAATTTAAAGATAACGCAATAGCCATAGAAATCTTAGAAACAGGAAAACCAATAAAATTTAACGGTCTCAAAAAAGAAGAAATTCCATAAGCAAGACTATTAGTAGTTGTAGTAAATAACAAAACAGAAGAATAAATAACAACTAAAATAATCTTACTAATCATAACAAAACTGTTATAAACACTAACCCCGAATATAATATTAATTATAAATAAAAATATAAATAAAATCTTCATACCAAGTATAGGTTTAACATAATACTTAAAAGGAACATTAGAAATAGTAATTATAAAAGATAAAATCAAAAATAAAGAAATGATAACTTTAATACGACTAGATATTAAAACCATTACAAGAAAAACAATAGAAGCAAGAATCTTACATAAAGGATTCAACTTATGTATTGGAGAATCAATATTGTAATATCCAGAAAAACTACCACTTCGCATACCTATACACATCCTTTATTAAATCATTTATCTCATCCCTATAACCAATCTTAATACCTTTTTTTTCATAAACCAAATTAGAAAAATGTAAAACATCAGGAACAATAAGACCACATTCTTCCATTACTTCTTCATTAGAAAAAACAGAATACTTATCCCCCTCTAATACATTTTTTCCATCTTTTAATAAATAAACATAATCAACAAACTTATGTAAAAAATTAATGTCATGACTAACAATAATAATTGTCTTATCAAATTCATTTTTAAGCTTCCTCAATAATTTCATAAGCTCAATTTTACTCTTATTATCAAGACCAACTGTAGGTTCATCAAGAATAATTACATCTGGCTTATAACAAAGAATACTCGCTAAAGCCACTTTTCTTCTTTCACCATTACTAAGTTTATATGGATTGCGATTCAAAAAAATATCATCAAGACCAACTAAATCTAAAGACTCATGAATACTTTTATCTATATCATCACACTTAAAACATTTAAGCCCAAACTCAATCTCTTTATAAACAGTAGAATTAAAAATTTGTTCCTCAGGAAACTGAAATAAATAACCAACTCTCCTACGACAAGAATCAATTGAAACATCACCAATCTTAACACTGCCACTAATAGGTGTTAGTAACCCATCAATCAAATCAAGTAAAGTACTTTTTCCAGATCCATTAGAACCAACAATCGCGCTTATAAAATTATCATTAAAACAACAAGAAAAATCAGAAAAAATTTTATTATCATCATATGAAAAAGAAACATTAGATAACTTTACTTCCATAATAAATCCACCATCTTATTCATATCAAAAACAAAATTATCAACTAAATCATAATAAGATAACCTATTAGATAAATCAACCATAAAAGGTAAATCAAATCCATATTTTCTTAATTCTTTTTCACACTTATAAACATTTTTCTTACTATCATGAAGAATAATATTACCATTATCAATAAGTAATATATCATCCCCATATACACTTTCCTCAATATCGTGAGTAACATTAATAATAGTAACACCAAAATCTTTTTTTATTTTCCTTAATATAGATAAAATTCTCTTCTT
>CAKJXT010000023.1 GCA_918219625.1 Bacilli bacterium | reverse complement strand
TTCTATTATTGTTTTATTTCTCTTTTCGTTTTTAATAACTTCTTTTTCTCCTGTATCTAAAAACTTAATAATTCTATTAGTAAGTTCTATTTTAGAACCAGTAGTTTGTAAGTTATTATCTTTGCAGAACTTAATTAATTCTTCTTTTAGATAATAATAATCCCTAAATTCATTACTATCTAAATTCTTGCTTAATATTGGTCTATCCATAGTATCAACTCCAACTTTCATTATACCATAGTGCAATATATTTGCACTCTATCTTTTTGCAAAATAAAATCCTCCCTATTATCAAATAGAGAGGAATTTTATAATTCATTATGATTATCATTTCCAATATGTTACAGTACCTGTAACAGCTGTAATTATTTCATTACATCCTTTTGACTCAACACTACCATTTCCACCTAGATTTAATTTAAATGTATCTGATAGTGATGAAGTTTCACCAGAGTACTGTGCATAATTATAAGTTACTGTGCAATCATCATAGATTCCGTTATACACGCATCCTTTGAAAGTAATAATTGTATTATGCATACTATTTCTTAGTGAAAATGTGACATCAAAATATTGCTCGTAATTATCTTTTGAAAGTTGAATTACATATTTTTGCATACCATCGGCGTTAGTAACATCTTTAGTTTTTGTAGTTTCATTTGAATTATTATTTTTATTTGAGCCACATGCAGGCACTGTTAATAGCATACAAAATGCTAAACTATATACTGCAACTGCTTTTATGTTTTTTTTCATAAAACCACCTCTACTTTTATTGTATCACATATTAATCTATTTAGGTAACAAAAAAATCCTCCCTATTTTTAACAATAGAGAGGCTTATTAAGTCTTATTCATCTTCATAAGATAAATGATCAGGTAAATGATGTAAATACATATCTAGCGCATCATTACTTTCTTCTAATACTTTCATTAATAATTTATCAGGATATGAATGATTATCATGATAATCTATTTCGCCTTTATTTTTAATTTTAAATGCTAAAATCTCTTTATCTAGCGAAAATTCAGCATTTACACCAATCTTATTTCCTCTAGCATCAAGTCTTATCCATTTATCTAATTCACTAATATAGACTGTATTAAGTGCATGAATACAATAACCAGAATCTATTGTATCACCTAGTGTTAATCTTTGATAACTAAAACCTGAAGGTATACCATTAGCACGTAGTAATGCAGCAAGTAGGTTTGCTTTTGCCCAGCATATACCTACGCCTTTATTTAAGCAATCACTAGCAGATACACTAACGCGTCTATCTTGTGCATCCCATGAGTGCTTTATATTATCTCTAACATAGTGATAAGTATTTTTTATTAAGTCTTTTTTATCGCTAGATTTATTTTTTAAATCTAAAGCTAGTTTATAAACAGATTCATTATTGTAATCAATGTATTTATTTTTTTCTAAATAATCTTCATACATAACTAATTACCTCTGTAAATACCCTATAAGGTAAATTAAAGGTGCTAATATAGCAATTACAATAGGAATTGATCCTAAAACAATTAATATAATAGCCCAAGTAGGCAATCTTCTTCTACGTCTTGGTTGTTCAGCAACATTATTTTGTTGGTTAATTGGTTTAGTTTCGTTTTTTAGCTTATAACCACAATGAATACATTGATCGCATGTATCAGATATTTCTTTTCCACATTCAGGACATTTTATAAGTGCCATATAATCACCTCTTTAATTAATTATTTATTTTTTCTCTAATAAACAAACAGTCTCTATGTGTGTATTTTGATGCTAGAAAGCACAAATTCAAACCTTTGTAATATTTTATATTACATTTATGTGTTCCCATATACAACTATAAAATAAAATAGGAACAACTTTTATAAGAATATTATATAACAAATTGTTCCTATTTTTCATTAAATTTTATTAAGCAATCTGTCATTTCTAAGTCTTATAAGTCTTTTGATTTGTCTATCTTTTGTTAAATCAACTTTTGTTATAAAACCACCAGTAAATATAAATGAAACCATGTAAGGATTACTTGTTCCATCATCATTTTTTTCACCTATTATTACTTTCTCAATCACAGAATTAAATACATTATCATTAAATTCAGTTAATTCTTCTTTTTCCTTTAGTGTCTTTAAGAAGTTATTAACATGATCAATAGTAGATCTACTATTTTCTTCTTCTTGTTTTAAGGCTTTTACTTTATCCCTTAGCTTTGATTCATCAGCCTGATATATTAGATACTTATTTTCAAAATCTTCTTTTGATAGAACTCCTTCAGTCCTTATTTGTATAAGCTTTTCTTTTAGGCTTTCAAGTCTATCTACTTCTTTCATTAGCGAATCAATTTCTTCTTTGTTATCGACTAAATTTAGGCTTGTTTTTAAGTCTTCTAGGAATTCTTTTATTGTATCATCATTTGATGCTAGAATCTTATTAAATGCCTCAAGAAAGGCTTCTTCTAGGATTTCTTCATCAAACGAAACTGATTCAGGGCACAACTTTTTACCTTTTTTAGCAGCACATATGCATCTCCATGTTGGTTTAGCATAAGGTGTAGAAGAGTGTACTGTTCTACGATATGCTGGACCACCACAGAATCCACATTTTGTGACTAAGCTAAAGGGATACATTTTTGTCTTAATTAGATGAAGTCCTTCAACAGCCTTTTTTCTTGGAGCGCTTCTTATAGCTAAGATTTCGTTTACTCTATCCCATATTTCTCTACTTACAATTGGCTCATGATGGTTTTTTACATAAAACATATCTTGTTCCCCGTAATTCTTCATTTTACGCTTTGTTATAGGATCTAGGGTATATGTTTTGCCCATCATTAAATCTCCCTTGTATTTTTCGTTTTTTACCATAGTGTAGACAGTTCCTTCTGGCCAGAAGCATTTTCCTTCTTTATTTAGATATCCTTTTTCTTCTAGTTCTTTTCCTATCAAAGTTGAGCCATAGCCATCAAGGAATCTATTAAAGACATATCTAACTATTTCAGCTTCTCTTTCGTTAATGACTAGGTTTCTTGTTTCTTTATCATAGTCATAGCCAAGGCATGCTTTAAAGCCTACCATTTCTCCACGTTGCATTTTCATTTTTAAGCCTTTTTTAACATTGGCACTTATATTTTCTACTTCTTGTTGGGCAACGCTTGATAAAATGGTTAGAAGCATCTCTCCCTCCATTGTAAGGGTGTTGATGTTTTCTTCTTCAAATTTAACAGAGACATTTAGGCCTTTAAGCAATCTAACATATTTTAAAGTATCTAAAGTGTTTCTAGCGAATCTAGATATTGACTTAGTTAGAATCATATCTATCTTGCCTTCTTTAGCATCTTTAATCATTTTGTTGAATTCATCTCTTTTTTCGGTTTTAGTTCCTGTTATACCTGGATCTGCGTAGATTCCAGCGAATATCCATTTTGGATTATCTTTTATTAAGTTTTTGTAATAGGTTACTTGTGAATTATAACTATTTATTTGGTCTTTTGTGTCTGTAGATACTCTACAGTAAGCACATACTTTTAAACGATCTAGTGTTTGATTACGATTACTAATGGTTTTTCCATTAGCTTTAAGAACTTCTACTTGAAACATTAATTCTCCTTTCCCTATCAAATACTACTCGTATTAGTGTTAATATGATAGCATCATTAGTGATAGAAAATCAATAGATTTTTTTTGAAAAATTTTTTTGTTTTTTATTTTTCAATTTTATACTTTTTTATCAAATATTTTTTCATAGTTCTATATTGTGGTTCATCAAGCACTTTAGCGTTAAATAGTTTGTCTAAATACATTAGTTCTAATCCATAAGCAACATTTTGTTTTGTCTTTTCATTTATATTATCGTTTTTTATTAATTTTGTCATAATTGTTTTTTTAATGAATGGAAGGAATTTACAGTAAAATGTGCAATATAACATTATTAATTATTTTTTAGTTAAGTATTTTTTTCTTAGTTTTCTTTCTATGTAGTTATACATAGCTTCATCTATTATGCCTTTCTTTTTATATTGGTTAAATCTATCAATCATAAGAGCATACATTAGTTTATTATTAGTAGTTTCAATAATTTCGTTTATTTCGTTTCTTAAGAAGTTAGTCATGTCTTCACCTCCTTTCAAGGTTATTTTATGATATGCCTTTTTCTCAAGCTGTCGCAAAAAGGGCATATTTCAGCATTTTGGAATTTTTTTTGACTTACAAGTATATTTTAAGGGGTTCCATTTTCTCCAGAAGTTACAAAATCGTCATATTTCATCATTTTAGAAATATTTTTTAACTTTCTACATGTATTTTAAAGCCCCACGTTTGCAGTAGGCGGAGAAAAAGCGAGGAATTTCACTCTTTCTATAAATAATTTTAATATTCGCCATTTGCTGGAGGTGACCCAAAACCCCGGAATTTCATACAAAAATAAAAAAAAATAGGGAATTTTTTGATATTCCCTATTGTGTTTATTAATATTATTCTAAAACTCTTTTTTTTTCTCTTTCAAAAGTAATAATCAATATAGCCTTCACATTCATCCAATAAACGCTAGATATTACTCTCCAGCCATCTTTAGCCATTTCATTCATTACTTCTTCAGCTTGTTTAGCACCTTTAGCTTCTACTACTTTATATTCATATCCCATATATATTCTTTTCCTCCTTGTAATAATTATACCATAAAAATATTATTTACGACATAACAGGCACACTATTACTTCAAAACTAAAAATGTATGGTTTAGTATACGACCGAGGGGCTATTAGTATAGACCCCTCTATAGTTTTAAAATACACGACAAGTAGGCTATTAGATAATAGCCATTATTTGGATCTTCTACTCCCTCGTTAGTGGGCTATTAGATAGTAACCCACTAACCCAGGTGTTTGCGATTTTTTGGCATTTTACTCTCTGACTAAGCCGCTATTAGTATAAGCGGCAATTATGACTGTTTAGTC
The DNA here is from genome assembly GCA_918219625.1 of Bacilli bacterium. The sequence goes on along the minus strand of CAKJXT010000023.1, from coordinate 12,640 downwards.
CCCGACAGATAGGCTACTAGATACTCCTATCTGTTTCGCTCATCAGCAAATCCCATAAATCAAATGATAAAAAAAGAGCATTGCTATATAACCAAACGACATCCGTCTTTATTGGTTTATATAACGCAATGCTTATCTTTGTTTTGAGTATCGTTTTAATGTTTACTTGGTAGATTTTTCTATACCATATAGTTTTTTTAGCACCCCATACAACTCATTCACATATTCACAATAGATTTCATATCCATATACCGACTCATTATTTAATATGTGGATTAAATTCCTATTCCCATTAATTTTCTCAAGAATTATATATTCATGATTGTCTATTGTTTCATCATTCTTAAATTGATTTAATATGACATTAACTTTCACTTTTTCAATACTTTTATTTTTTTCAATAAAATCATTGTAATAATCTCTTCTGGCAACAAGATGCATTTTTAAAATTGCCTCTTGAATTGCACCTAATAGAACCCAGAGAATTATTAATTGTGATTCGTTTGTATTGTTAGGCTGAGCAATATATTTTTCTTCGATATCAAACATTTCAGCTGCAATTTGAGGTATCCTTTCTGTGTGAGAGATACATGCATTGTAAATCGATTTTTCTCTAGTTTGATAATTAATTAACCAAAAAAACATTATCTCCGCAATTTCATCTTTAAATAATAATATCTTAGAATGATCTATCTTTTTCTTCTTTTCAACTGTTAATCTGCAAACTTCAGTAGTTGGATATCCGACACGTTGGCCTTCTTCAATCCACCACTCAGGGCATAATCCCTTTGCAATTTCCCCGCCTATTTCGCCTTTTTTTATTACTCTTTTTGCATAGACATCTTTATATTCTTTTATACATACAACCTTAACATACTCTCTACCTTCACTATCAACAAAGCTAACTTCACTCGTTGTGGCAAGGAAATCTTTGTAATTATATTTGTCCCTTATATCATCATTCATAACTTGTCACCATTTTTTTATTATTCATATCTTCCTTTTGCTTCTATTACAAGATGGACAGCCTGTCTTTAGAATAGCTCTATTTCTAACAGCAGTTTCCCACTCTAATCCACAGTTTTTGCATTTCCACCAAACTTTTTTGTGTGTTCCTGGCATGATTTTATTTGGGAAAACATTTGCGTTTTTACCATAATCCCATTCTTCTAGTAATTCCGGGCATTTTGTGGCTAAATCATTTTCCCCAGAAATCACTTTTTTCCCGGAACAATATGGACATTTTTGTCCTCTTAAAGCTCTGTTAGCAACAGTTGCTTCCCAACTATGTCCTTCCTTACATTTCCACCATACTTTAGTTGAACTACCAGGCGCAATTTCATCAGGAGTCAACTCTATATTTTTACCATAATCCCATTCTTCACACAAATCTGGATATAATGTTTTTAAGTCATTTACTCCTTTAACCCTATATCTACCGCTACAATATGGACAACCTATTTTTTTGTTTCTATTTTCAATAGTTGTCCTCCAACTATGCCCGTTTTTGCATTTCCACCAAACACTTTCACCTGACCCAGCATTCACCTTATATGGATCTATTGTATTTTTATCATAATCCCATTCTTCTAGTAATTCTGGATTCTTATCAGCAAAGCTTCCTCCATTTTGCAGTATATTATTTTTCCTAGTATTACTTGCTCTCTTTAATGAACATTTAGGGCAACCAGTACCCATTACCCTATTAGCTGGTGATGCCTCCCATTCAAAACCACAATCAGAACATTTCCACCATACTTTATCATTATAAAATGGTGTAATCATATTTGGTTTTAACATCTGATTTTTTTCATAATTCCATTCTTTTAATAACTCAGGGTATTTTTCTTGCAAACTATTATCTTTTTTGCTAATTATATATGAAGATATTATTTCATTTCTATCTTTTTTTACATCTATAAATACTGGTTCTAATTTCAAATAATCAATCAATTTCTTAATAATCTTATTCAAGTCATCGTTAGACCTTGACTCTCTAAATAAGTTTATTGCGCTCTTAGTTTTTTCAAGTCCTTTTTCTCTTATTCTAATAAGCTTTATGCCTTCATTTTCGCAAACTTCATCTTTATTATTATCTCTATCAAGTATATCTTTATGCCATTTTAAACCATCATATTCAATTCCTGTTTTTAGTTCAGGTATAAAAATATCCAACTCTAGGCCATTTATCCTAACACTATTTTCCACTTTATACTCGCTTTTCTTAATATAAAATAATACTGCTTGTTCATTAAATGATGTGGAATGATATTTAAAGCAATTGGGGCATCCGTTGCCCAACTTAGTCCTAACTTTTATTTGAGTTTTCCACTCAAAGCCACATTCTTTACATTTCCACCAAACAACTTTATCTCCACCAGAAACAATTTGTGAAGGAAGCAATGGTGCATTTTTTTCATAATTCCATTCTTCTGCCAAATCGGGATACAGTGTTTCAAAATCATTGTATCCTTTAAGAACTTTTTGATTAGAACAATATGGACATCCACTACCATTTTTTCTCCTGAATATAGTTGCAATCCATTCATGACCATTTTTGCACTTCCACCATACTTCTTTACTGCTTCCTGCAAAAACTTCTGTTGGCTTTATATTTTCATTTTTTTCATAATCCCATTCTTCCAATAATTCAGGATTTGTTGTTGCCAAGTCATTATACCCTTTCAAAATTTTATGATTTGAGCAGTAAGGGCATCCAAAATTTCTAAGAGTCCTTTTTGAGACTTTTTCTTGGTATTCATGACCCCTTTCACATTTCCACCAAACTTTTTTATCACTACCAAAAGAAACATCATATGGCATAAAATCGCTGTTTTTCAAATAATCCCATTCATTAAGTAGGTTCTTATTATTTAATTTGCTCCATTCAGTTAATGTCATAATAACCACTCCTTAATCATTATATTTCCAATGGAATCCACCAGCTGTACCTCCATATTTTAAAGCTCTATGAATATTACCTCTACTTATTTTTGTTTTTCTTTCTGCATCAGCAGCACTTTCATATTCTATATTAGTTTCTACGCAGATTATTCTTTTTTTTGTTTTATTTTCCTTAGGCATCCATTTATCTGAATTATAACTATCATAATATGCAAAATGTAGCTTATTTGCTGGTGAATGTTTCTTTAATGCATCGCTCATATTTCCGCTACTTATTCTTAAAATACGACAAGCCTCACTTGCTGACTTATAAATTATACCAGTCTCTACACATATAACCTTCTTCTCCTTGCCTACATTAATCTCCATACCATTATAATAATCTTTTTCGTAACACCATGTCATCCCTCTTGATGTTTTCATTTTACCCATACAACAAGCACTAATATTCGATTGACTACATCCTGTATCTTTAGATGCATCAGAAATTGTTTTATAGTGCTTCCCACTATTTACACACACAACAGGACTTTCATCCATATTTGATTTTATAATAAAGTTATCCTTGTCCTTCTCATAGCAAAAATGAAGTCCATTAGCAGCATTTTCTTTTCCTAAACATACTCTTCTTATATGTCCATAATTTGCTCCTGTTTGTTTTGAAGCATCAATAGCACTTTTATATACTATACCAGTTTCAAAACAATATATATTATTATTTCTTGTAAAGCTTACCTTAGTTGGTTCCCAATCAATTGAATAATTTGATTCATAACACCAATAATAACCATTTGCCTTTTGTTGTTTTCTTTGACAACAACTCATTATACTTCCTCTACTAAAACCATTTATATTAGCAGCTTCAGTAATTGAATCATATCTTTTAATTATTTCATAATTATCATCTAATTGATAAACTGGAGATAATAAAGCATTATCTTTAGGCTTCCAATCAAGGGAATAATTCTTCTTGTAACACCAAAAATACCCTTTACATGAATGTTTTTCCCCATCACAGCATCTTCTTATTTGAGAAGCATTAGCCTCGCCATTTCCAAAAAATCTTGATGCCTCAGAAGTGCTAGGAAACTCGTTTATTACTCTCATTGTGTCCTTATCAATTTGATACACCGGATATCCAAGGTGCTCACCTGAATCACCGCCTAAAGTCATATTATAGCCATTAGTATTATCAAATCCTATATATGAATTATAATACTTTATCCAGTACATTTCTCTCTCATTAGCTAATTCTTGAGTCTCAATATTACTTTCAATTATTTCATGAGAAAAATTAGTCCAATTATATTTTTTTATAGCTAAAGCAAATACTGACAGCCTTTGATCTTTCAAATAGCCAGACCCATTTTTCCATCTATTATTTGGAGCTTGTTTTGTTTGGCCAATATATACTTTGCCATTTATTAAATTTGTATGTTTATATATTAACCAACTCATTATATTCCTCCTTATTATGCCATAATTATAGTTATGTTTATCATTTTTTTAAACAACAAAATTGTTTGAAATTAATCAGTCATTTAATTATAATTTGGTATAACATACACTTGTTTTACATAGTCATTAATCAACTGGTATAATCGCACTATAATTTGTTTCTATATTTTTTATTATTGTAGCAATTAATACATCCCGTTGGGTTCTTTCTTCCAGTTCTGGACGAAATCATTGCTTCAAACTCGAAACCACAGATATGGCATATCCACCAAACTTTTTTGTTTGAACCAAAAGTAAAAATTTCTGGTTTCAATTCCCCATTTTTAGTTGGGTGCCACTCTTTTGCAATATCTGGATGAGTAGTACACAAATCATTTTCACCAATAATTACTTTCTTGTTACCACAATATGGACAGTTACTTTTTTCCCTAGAATAAATTCTTGCCTGCCACTCATGACCTTTTTCGCATTTCCACCATACATTTTTACTACACTTTATAGTTACCATTGTTGGTTTTAAATCACCATTCTTTTCATAGTTCCATTGAGATGCAATTTTAGGATTAATTGTGACTAAATCGTTGAACCCTGGCCACACTTTTTTATTTTTACAATATGGACAATTATTCATATTGTCTTTATTAGTTCTATTTGCAGGAGTATTTTGCCATTCATGACCCTTTTCACACTTCCACCAAACTAACTTGCTAGAGCCTGGTGATATTTGGCTAGGTTTTAATTCGCCATTCTTTTCATAATTCCACTCTTTTGCAACATCCGGAAATTTTGTTTCTAAAGAATTACTTTTTTCTTCATAATTCATAATTTCTAATATTTTCGGATAATCATTTCTTATATCAATAATCGGATTGATATCGTAACCATATTTTTTGTTTATGTATTCAAATAGTTCTAATATCGTATCTTTTAAGTATGTCATGTCCTCAGTAGGATTTTTTGTAATAATAAACTTTGCGTTTGTTTTATAATTAGGAAGATTTTTCTCCCTAATTCTAATCAAATTAATACCACTTTTACTAGCTAATTCATCTTTAGCCTTATCCCTTGCTATATCACTATGCCATGCAACACCATCATATTCAATAGCTATTTTATTAGCTGGTATGTAAATATCAAATTCCATATTATTAAAACTAGGCAATTTGTAATTTGCTTCTACATGTTCATAGTAATTATTAATATAAAAATAAACTATTTTTTCAGGGATTGATACTCTTCGATAATTACTACAAAAAGGGCAATTTCTGCCTTTTGTCCTATTCGTAATAGTAGCTTGCCATTCATGCCCTTTTTCACATTTCCACCAAACTTTGTAAGTTGATCCAGCTTTAACCATATTTGGCCTTAAATCACCATTCTTTTCATAATTCCACTCTTTTGCTAAATCAGGATTAAGTGTAAGTAGATCATTTTCCCCTTCTATTGCATATCTTCCAAAACAATATGGGCAATATTTAGTAATCAGAATATTCCTTGGTGTTGATTCCCAACGATGCCCATTGTCACATTTCCACCATAATTTCTTCTTGGATCCGATAGAATAATTTTCTGGGCCCTTTTCATTATTTTCATAATCCCATTTGTCTAATATTTCTGGATAATCTATTGTTAAATTATGATTTGCTAGTAAATTGCTTGTTCTGTTTTTTCCACATTTGATTCTTCCACATTTTGGACAATTATCCCCTCTTTTTCGATGATTAGGACTGATAAACCATTCATATCCACATGTCTTGCATTTCCACCAATATTTTTTTTCAGTGCCAGCTGCAACATCTTTAGGTGTTTTATCCATATTTTTACTATAATCCCATTCATCAAGAATATAATGCTTATCATTCTTTAAACACCAATTGTATAAACTATTTTCTTTTTCAACTTCCTTTATTTCATCATTATCAAAATCAAAAATTAATTGTTTACTCATGATAAGCACACCTCCTTTTTTAAAGATTACTATTTTTTCCTACCGCTTCTTTTATGTCCGCAACGAGGGCAACCATGTCCATTAGTTCTCATTCTAATTTCCGTTTCCCACTCATAACCACATTTTTTGCACTTCCACCATACTTTTTTACCGCTTTTAGGCAAAAACAAATTAGGATTCAAGCCATCATTCTTAGAATAATCCCACTCATCAAGATACGGCATATTTAATGCCACGATATCGTCTACACCTGGCATTGCAACTCTACCAGAACAATGAGGACAACCTATTCCTTTATTTCTATTATTTGGACTAGCTTGCCATTCATATCCACATTTAGGACATAACCACCATACTTTTTTAAACTTTCCAGCTGTAATTTTGTCAGGGGTTAAATCACCGTTTTTTGTTGGATGCCATTCTTTAGCCAATTTAGGATTTGTCTCAAGTAGTGATCCAACTTCTTTAACTTTATATTCTACAAAGGTTTTACCACTTTTGACATTAGCACATTTAGGACAGCATCTAGAATCATCTCTATTTTTGTGATTAATTACAGATTTATAACTCTTTCCACATACTGTGCATATCCACCAAACACTTTCATTAGAACCTTTTGAAAACATCTCTGGCGTTAATGGATTATTATGTTCATAATCCCATTGTTCTGCTATATCTGGTCTTGTTTTTGCAATTGAATCGTTAATATCTGTTAAATATTTAGCTATTTCCATTTTATCTTTTTCTAAATCAACTAAAACATCAGAATGAATCTTAGGATTAAAAGGATTTTTAGTAAACATATTTATTTCTGGGTCAAGATAGTCTATAACCTCTTGTATAATACTTTGCAAGTCATTTTTATTTTTTGAATTTTTTACCCAAAACATTTTACTTGCAACATCATTCCAATAATCTGACTTACCATCCTTAACTCTAAGTAATAAGATACCTTTTTCACTGCATAATTGATATTTTATTCTTTCTCTTTGATGGTGTTCTTCTGTCTTGTGCCAATTCTTTCCGTCATATTCTATACCTAGTTTTTTTGAAGGTATATAAATATCTAATTCCATTTTATTATCAAAAATATCCTTGTATCTATTCAAAGCATCAGGACATATTTTTTTTATATAATAATATAATGCTTGTTCAGGAAATGATGTACTACGTCTTGATGAACATATAGGGCATTTAGTTTCATCTTCTACTCTGTCACGTGGTTTAGCTTGGTATTCATGTCCTTTTGGACAAAGCCACCATACTTTTTTACCACTTTTATATGAAATATTACTAGGTGTTAAATCACCATTTTTTATTGGATGCCATTCTTTGGCCAATTCAGGACATTTTGTTTTCAGATCATTAATCCCTGGTTTTACATTATTAATTCCATAACACATAGGGCATTTTTGATTTCTTGTTGTTCTATGATTAATTACTGCTTCCCATTCATGTCCACATTTTGAGCATTTCCACCATTTTTTTAAACCTGATCCATATGATACTTCTTTAGGCGAAATACCATTTTTTTCATTGTTCCATTCATCTAAAATATATTCCTTATCATTGGAAATACACCAGTTATATAGACTATTAAATTCTTTAGCCATTAGCGCACCTCCATAACAAAAAATAAATAGCGTTTATAATATCTGATAATATTATAACACACTAAAGAAAAAATATTATAGCATTTTCCTAGCAAAACAAAAACCTCCCAAATTAATGAGAGGTATAAAGATTATTTATGTACAACTTTGATTTCATATCCATCCATAGTGTAATTAGTCTTAATATCATCAATATTTCTTAGTACAATCCAAGGTGATTTTCTCGCAGAAGGATTTTCTTTTTTAATATATCCTAGAACTTCTAAAACATATAGATGTCTTTCAACCATTCTTGGTGTCCAATCAAATTTTGATGCTAATTCAGTCTTACATATATTTGGATTTTCAATTATATTCTTTAAAACTTCAATTTCGGTATCATTTAATATTCTTTCCTTAACAATAGTTGTTGGATCATATTCAGATAATTCAGCTTTGTATAAATAGATATTAAGGTCATCAACTATAGATTCAAAGGTTCTATCGTTGAAATGAGTATCAAACTTAATTGAAAGAACATATGTATTTCTTCCCTTTGCCTGGAAATATAACTGTCTAGCAACTTTTTTACTTAAGTTATTATCATCATCTAAAACATCATAAGTTTTAATTTCCACAACATTTTTGCTATCAGATAAATCACAAAGAGCTAATACCTTTCTATCATCTGTTATAGATAATTCTTGAGTCATAATCCTATCTTCTTTAAAAATATTCTCACGAAGATAATCTGCAACTGGTTTTATATGTTCAATAATCATCTTAGTAACTGAATTAACTTGATTGATATATTCTTTATCTTCTTCCTTAATTGCTTTAACAGTTCCATCACTTTCAGTAATTATAGGAATCTCTTTAATCTTACTATCCAATGAGCCAACATATTTTAAGTGTGATTTATTCTCGGCCAAGAACATAAAGTTATCCTGCTCTTCTGCCTTTAAATATCTGTTTATTCCATGCTCAATAGTTACTCCAGTGATATTAGTTGGAAACTTTTTGATTTCCTTAAGTAGTTTCTTTGGAAATCCTAACTTATATAATTCAGTAACCTTTCCTTCAACATATGGAATTTTAATACCTGCATACTTAACTAAATCTGGATGCTGGAATAAATATGAATAAGGAATTATATATTCTGGGGTGTATTTAAACAAATGTTCTCCAATAAAGAATACACATTCAGATTCTAATTTTTCAAACAACTTCCACTCTAATATGCAATCATTATAACTTGAGTGAATCTCATTAACCCCTTCTATTCCAAACATTCTACAAAGATTATCTTTTGTTAATTGACCTTCAGCACCAAATGGAGCTGATGGAATTTTGCTCTTAATGTTTTCAAATTTTAAATCATCAAACCCAAATATAGCTTGTCTATTACAATAATTTTGCACAAAAGATGAATCAAATGTTCCCTGTCCTCCACTAAATGATAATAGAATTCTATCTTTAAAGTGAAAATACTCTTTTAACCAATTTAATTCTTCTTGAGTCATATGAGTAGAATCAGCTAATGTTGAATCATCTATTCCATGAATAAATCCAGTTAATATTAATGGTTGAAGTTCTAATGGAAAATATCGATTGTAGCACATTCCAGTTGTTGGGTCATAAATTGATAGAGATAATAAATCATCATTAGATTTTCTAGTTCCATTTGTTTCAACATCAAATACCAAATATTTATTCTTAAGATTTTCTTTTGATGTTTTATATCCTGTATCAATCAAATATGATTCAAATGGCTTTGCACTCGGTGTTTCTTTTTCTGCATATTTTGGAAGTAATTTTCTTGCTTTTTCCATTTCAGCAATCTGCTCATCCAATTTCTTGCTTCTCTTATGTTTTGCTCTTTCTTCTTTTAATACATTTAATTTGGCATCAAACAATTCATATTCGGTTTTACCATCACGAATTGCTACATCTATTCTTTCAAGTTTTTCCCTAATATCCATACCAAAATTAGTAAATGAATAATCATATATAGTACAAATCAAATATTGCGGAGTAAATTTGAATAGTACATCTCCTGCATCAGGTTGAGTTTTTGTCTTCCACAAATCTTTCTTCGTAACACAACATAGATAATCACTATTCTCATAAAACTCTTCTATAGAAATAAGATTTACTTTAGGGTCTTTGGAAAATCTCTTCTTACTTGCCATTCTTATTCACCTCCACTTTTTTAATATCATTATCAAATATTTCATTACATAGCTTAAATGTTGATTCTACATCCTTTAAGATTGCACCATTTGAGATAAGAGTTTTTGCCATCAAAGAATCCACATCATAAGAATCATCTTCCTGCTTTAAAACACACCATAAATTTAATAATTCATCCTTACAATCATTTTTAGATATATATTCTTTTAAGAATTTAATGTTTTCAGATAGCATTACTACTTTTTTATACTTTGCCGATGGTGTTGCGGATATATGATTAAAGGAATCGTCTCCCCAATCCTTTCTTAATTCATCTGCTACTTTACATAATTCTTTATAAGTTATGTGTTCTATCTTTTTTGTCTTGCCACCATTGGTATCATATGAAATATTCATATCCAAAGTTTGACAAAAATAATCGACCTCATCAGAACTTATATAATGTTTATAGCAATCTTCATCTACATCAACTAGATTGTCATCGTCTTTATCTAATGGAATATATCCTAGTGCAAAGAATTCTGTATAAAACATAAATTCATTTAATTTATCAAACAACCAATGCAAATCGTTATAGGTATACTCCTTGCAATTAGATAAATCTTTATATTTTGATAATCCAAGAAAGTCATCTAATGCATAATCATCATTAAAATCTCTTTCATAAAATTGATCTATAGTTATACCAAATAATTCACACAATACCGCTATTTTATCAATACTGATATTTCCACCATTTTTCCAATGATTTAATGCCGTTTTTGAAACATCAAACAAATTGATTAATTCATCTTCTTTCATCTTAATTGCATTCAAATTCATTTCTATGAAGTCCCATTGAGGAAGAATAAAACCTTTTGGCACTTCAAAATTTTCATCTAAATATTTACCTGGGTTTATCTTCATAATTAATCATTTCCCTTCTCAATTAGAATTATCATTTTTTCAAAATCCTGATAGATAGACTTTGATAGCTTATAATCTATTTTGTACGGAAGACTTTCTCCGTATACTCTTTTTATATATTCTTTTACCTTATGGTAAAAATTGACAAATGATAAATCATCTTCAATACCTAGTTTATCTTTTCCATAATTAGTTAATTCATAACTATCATATATAATATTTAGATGTCCTCTTTCTTTGAATGATAAAAACGAGAATAATAGCTTTTGAAATAAAAATTCAGAATACATTTTCAACTCTTCAATACCACTTGGAGTTAATCGCTTAATAGTAATTTTTCTTCCTAATAGTTCATTCATTTCTGAACTTAGTGGACTGTCATAGACTGAATTCGGCATATATAATTCTTGCATTGATACATTGAACTTATTTGCTAGCTTATAGATAGTATCCATATCTGGAATTCTTTCTCCATTTCTCCACTTTTTTATTGTATTGATACTTGTCAAAACATTTTCATCTAAATCATAAGATAATGAATCAATAGTATATCCATTAGCAACCATTAATTCCTTTAGTTTCTTACCAAAACTTTCTCTATCTTCGTTAAATCTATAAATCTTATGCATATTGATAGTCCTCCTTGATTCTATTTTTCTTTAATAGATAAGCAATCCTTTCTGAACGATTTGCAAAACTTTTTTTCCAAGATTGATGTCTTTCTAATCCAACAGCTTCTTCAATAAATTCAGATATCTCACCCTTTGTATGTGCATGAACAAACTTATTATTACTAAACTGATTCTTTAATTCTTGATAATACTCATAAGTTATTTCACAAACACTAGTAATTGCATTTTTAAGATGCTTTTTTACTTTTCCTCTTTTTAAGCATTTTTGTGCGGCATCACTTTTCGATTCAGCACATATAGGAAATTCAACTTCTACATACTTTCCATTCCCAACATGACCACATTTTGCTACAACTGAATAATACTTCATATTTTATTCCTCCTTTTCGATTACACCCCCATTGTATAACCAAAGGAAAAATCTCAACAGCCTCAAGTAGTTGGTACAAATTGTTTTAAATGTAATTTTTCGAAACTAATTGTACCTATAGTATATCATAATTAGGCTATTAGGTCTATGACTTGCAAAATAAAAACCTCCCTATTTTCAAAATAGAGAGGTACCACTCTTCCTGTAGCCTGATGTGCGCTAGCATTTTTACGTGCTCCTAGGCACTACGCTAAACACGAGTCCTTACGGACCATTTGTCATGACAATTTTGTATTCTTTACATATATTTCTAATACAAGTATTTTTTGATAGTTTTTTAAGATTTTTTAGTATTTTTGTTTTGTGGTCCCTTATACTAGGTGAACCACATTTTTCAATTTTTTGAGGTGAATCTTAACAAAAAATAGTTATAATCACTTAAAAACACTTAAATTTTATGAGTTGTAATAATGGCTTAAATACTCGCCTTTTGGCTTATTTTAGCCATTATTTCTTTTGTAGCATACAAACACATTCAACATGATTGCTGAAAGGAAACATGTCAACAGGAGTAACTTCTACTATGTCATAATATTCCTTTAAAAACTTCAAATCACGTGCTAAAGTAGACGGATTA
>CAKJXT010000022.1 GCA_918219625.1 Bacilli bacterium | reverse complement strand
TATGTCTTCTGCATCGATTCCATTTTCAATTAAAAGTTCTAATGTATCGTCTGCAGATAATCCTTTGAATCCAATTATACATAAGTTATCATAGTTATATGATACACTTCCCATACTTCCCATTTTACTTTTGCATTTATTTATAACTGCTCTTACACTACTTACTGATCTATTAACGTTGTCTGTTAAGCACTCAACTATTAATGTTGATCCTGCTGGACCAAATAGTTCATATTTTACAGTTTCGTATGTTTCATCTGCTCCACTATTTACTTTATCGATTGCTCTTTTAATTATATCTGCTGGTACTTGTTCTTTCTTTGCTTTTTCTAGTATTCTTTTTAAGCTAGGATTTCCTGTTGGTTCTGTTCCGCCATTTTTTGCTACTTGATATATTTCTCTTGCATACATTGAGTATAATTTTGCTTTTGCTGCTCCTGTTTTTTGTATGCTTGCTTTTCTAACTTCATATGCTCTTCCCATAATTACCTCCCATTTTGTGCTTTTTGTAAAGCGTCTTTTGCAGCTAATTGTTCTGCTTCTTTTTTGCTTCCTGCTGTTCCTTTACCGTATAAAATATCATCTATTTTTACTACTACAGTAAATGTTTTATTGTGTGCAGGCCCTTCTTCATCTATTACTTCATATACTAAGTCTCTTTTGTCAGTTTGAACAAATTCTTGTAGTATTGATTTATAGTCTGTGAAGAAACTTATAGATTTGTCTTCAATCATTGGTATTATATGTTTATATATAAATGATTTTACATATTCAAATCCTTGATCTAAGAATATTGCTCCTATAAATGCTTCATAGATATCAGCTATAATTGCTTTTCTATCTCTTCCGCCAGATTCTTCTTCGCCATTTCCTAATAATACATATTCATTAAGTCCTAGTTGTTTTGAGTATTCATAGTGTGCATTTTCACACACATAGTAACTTCTTAATTTTGTCATTTCTCCTTCTGCATTTTCTGTGTTCTTGTATAAGTATTCACTTATTACAAGTTCCATTACTGCATCTCCTAGATATTCTAGTCTTTCATAACTAGTTGTGCCATGTTCATTTGCGTATGACGTGTGAGTAAATGCTTTTTCATATAATGAATCATGGTTTGGAGTTATATTAAATTTTTCAAATATTGTCACATTAATCACCTAGTAACTATTATATCAAATTTATGTAAAAAAGTAATAATAAATTTACTTTTATTTTAAATTTTAGTATAATTATATTGGTGTAGATATGAAATATATATTAATTGGTATGATAAGAGTATATCAATTGCTTCCTTTTAGTAGTCATTCTAAATGTAGGTTTACCCCTACTTGTTCTAATTATGGAATTGAAGCTATTAATAGATATGGTGCTTTTAAGGGAAGTATTCTAACTATTAAAAGAATATTAAGGTGCAATCCATTTAATGAAGGTGGATATGACCCTGTTAAGGAGTTGAAGAAATGAAAAAATTTATTAGTTTATTGTGTTTGTTTTCTTGCTTTTTACTTACTGGGTGTATTAAACGAGATTCAATGGAGGATATTAATATAAATACTTCCGTTTATCCAGTTGAATATATTACTAATAGATTGTATGGTGAAAATAGCAAAGTAAATAGCATTTATCCTGATGGGATAATATATTCCAAATATAACTTAAATAATAAACAAATTAAAGATTTTAGTAATTCCGATTTGTTTATTTTCAACGGATTAAGTAATGAAAAAGATTATTTGAAACCAATGCTTAATTATAATTCTGATTTAAAAATTATAGATGCTACTCTTAGCATGGAATATTCGACTTATCAAGAAGAATTATGGATTGATCCATCTAATGCATTAATGATTGCTCGTAATATTAAGACTGGTTTAAATGAGTACATAAATAATCATTATTTAAAAAATGATATTGAAAAGAATTATGAAACTTTAAAGATTGATTTGTCTAATTTATCTGCTAAATTGAATTTAGTTTCTAGTAGTTCTAATGATTCTACGATTGTTGTTTCAAGTGATATGTTAAAGTTTTTAGAAAAATACGGATATAAAGTAATTTCTTTAGATGAAAATAATGTAACTGATAAAATAATATCTGATGTTAAAGTTAGAATTGCTAATGGTAGTACTAAACATATTTTTGTTATTAAGGATTTTGATATTAATTCAACTGTTCAGTCAATTATTGATGAAACAGGTGTCGAAAAGTTAGAGTTTCATTCTCTTTCAAACATAAGCGAGTCTGAGAGAAATAACAAAAAGGATTATATTTCAATTATGAATGATAATATCTCCTTATTAAAACAAGAATTATATAAATAAACGCATTAAGGCGTTTTTTTTATGATATAATTGTATTAGGTGGGATTTATGGTTTATGATGAAATAAAAAGTAATGCGCCTTCTAATTTAAGTAAACTTGAGATAGCTAGATAT
>CAKJXT010000021.1 GCA_918219625.1 Bacilli bacterium | reverse complement strand
TTAAAATCGCTAAAGTTTTTAATGTTAAGCCTGATTATTTGTTTTATGATGATACAAGGAATTCAATGAATGAAAAAGATAATTAATCTTTTCATTTTTTATTGTTATTAAGTTTTTACTGTGTTAAAATGATTTTAGATTGAGGTGGTATCATGTTAAAAGTTAGTGTTTTACCTGCTGATACTTATGTTGTTGTTAATAGGACTATTTTTAATGATAATGATAGAAGAATTTTAACTATGTTATACCAACCTATTATTGGAAGTGTAGCTGTTAATTTATATTTTACTTTATGGTCTTTTTTAGATAAGAATGAAGTTAAGTCTTTAGAGTGGACTCATCATCATTTAATGATTAATATGGGTCTTTCTTTGGATGTTATTATTGAAGCTCGTGAGAAGTTGGAAGGAATTGGTTTAGTTAAGACTTATTTTAAAAAGGATAATATTAATAAGTTTGTTTATGAATTATATTCTCCTATTAGTGGAGCTGAGTTTTTTAATAATCCAATTTTGAGTGTTGCGCTTTATAATAATTTAGGAAAACAAGAGTATGAGAAAACTTTGACTTTTTTTAAAGTACCTAGAGTAGTTTTATCTGATTATGAGGATATTACTTGTAAGTTTAGTGAAATATATGATACTGGTGTAGGCGCTAGTATGGGATATGATTATTCTGATGTAAGAAATAGTTTAAAATTAGGGTTTAGTATTGATCCTAAGTTTAATCTTGATGATATATTAAGTATGATTCCAAGTGATATGTTAAATTATAAAGGTATCACTAAGGAAACTCGCGAACTTATTTATAAGTTGTCATTTATTTATGATTTGAATGAGGATGGAATTAGATATATAATTAGTAATTCTATTAATGAGAAACATAATATTGATAAAGAATTATTAAGAGAAAATTCTCGTAAGTATTATAGTTTTGAGAATGCTGGTAAATTACCTAGTTTGGTTTATCGTAATCAACCTGAGTATCTTAGAAAACCTGTTGGCGATGTTTCTAAGAAGGCTAAAGCTATTTATTATTTTGAGACAACTTCTCCTTATGAGTTTATGTACGCTAAAAACAATAATACTGAACCTAGTAGTAGGGAACTTAAGATTATTGAAAGTTTAATGGTTGATTTTAATTTAAATCCTGGAGTTGTAAATGTTTTAATTGATTATGTTTTAAGAATTAATGATAATAAATTAGTTAAATCATTTGTTGATAGTGTTGCTTCTCAGTGGATTAGAAGTAAGGTTGAAACTGTTGAGCAAGCTATGAAATTGGCTGAAAAGGAATATAAGAGTAAAAAGACCGTTACTAAGAGTGTTAAGCAAGTAACTGTTCCTGAATGGTTTAATAAGAATATTGAGGAAAAGAATGCTTCTTTAGATGAAGAGGAAGAGTTCTTGAAGAAAATAAAGGAGGCGAGAGGCGAATGAAGAGTATAGCTAATGAATTAAAAGATAATGGTTTATCTTATAGAGATGAAGTTAAGAAAAATTTTGATGAAGCTATGAAGAATGAGTGTTTTGCTTCTTTAGTTTCTAAGTTAAAGTTACCTCCTGAAAAACTTATGAAGTACACAACAACTTTAGAGGAATGTTCAAATAATTATTATACTTGCTCTAATTGTAAGGGACTAATTAATTGTCCTTTTGCTTTAACAGGCTATTCTTATTTACCTCATGTTGTTGATTCTAGATTAGAGTTTGATTACAGACCTTGTAAGTTTATGAAGAAAAAGATTAAGAATGATTCTTATAAGAAGAATGTTTATACTTTTGGAGTTTCTCCTGAAAATTTAGATGCTTCTATTGATAAGATTAATATTAAAGATTCTAAAAGGCATGAAGCAATTTTATGGATTAATACTTTTTTAGGTAATTATAAAAAAGGCGATGTTTCTAAGGGACTTTATTTAAGTGGTAGTTTTGGAAGTGGTAAAACTTATTTAGTTTCTGCTTTATTTAATGAACTTGCTCATGAAGGCGTTAAAAGTGCGATTGTTTTTTGGCCCGAATTTTTAAGGGATTTGAAAGCTTCTTTTGATAGTGATTTTAAAGAAAAGTATGATTTAGTTAAGAATGTACCTTTATTACTTATTGATGATATAGGTGCTGAGGCTACTACTACATGGGGAAGAGATGAAATATTTTGTCCACTTGTTCAATATAGAATGCAAGAACATTTACCTACATTTTTTACTTCTAATTTGGATTTAAAGGCTTTGGAAGAACATTTTGCTTTATCTAAGAATAAGGTAGATTATATTAAAGCTAGAAGAATTATTGAAAGAATTGTTCAATTAACTGATCAAATTGAGATGATTAGTAAGAATTTAAGGGGTTAATATTGACAAGATAATAAAAAGTGCTATAATTTATGTATAAATGTTGTGATTAGAACACGACTATTAAGGTGATTTTTTTAGAGAGTTATCGGTTGGTGGAAGATAATAGAATTCTTAATAGTTACTATCTATGAACAGAACTCGAAAGATGTTTCCGGTTAAATGCCGTTATCTAAATTAAGCTAAATAAAGGATGGTACCGTCTTTGTAGACTCCTTGATTTAGCTTTTTTTGTCTTTTGAGATTGAAAGGAGAGTTTTTATGAATATTAAAGAAAATGAAGAGTTGAATGTACTTAATCATAGTTGTGCGCATTTACTTGCTCATGCTGTTAAGCATTTATATCCAGATGCTAAGTTCTGGGTTGGACCAGTTATTGATGATGGTTTTTATTATGATATTGATTTAGGAGATAAGTCTTTAACTGTTGATGATTTAGAACCTATTGAAAGAGAAATGAAGAAAATTTCTAAGAGTGATAAGAGAATTGTTAGATTAGAGTTATCTCGTGATGAAGCTTTAGATATGTTTAAGGATGATCCATATAAAGTTGATATTATAAATGAGTTAGAGGATGGTTCTATTATATCAGCATATCGTCAAGATGATTTTGTTGATTTGTGTAGAGGACCACATATGCCAACTACTAAGTCTATGAAGTATTTTAAGCTTATTAAAGTAAGCGGAGCTTATTATAAGGGAGATTCTAATAATAAAGTTCTTCAAAGAATTTATGGTGTTTGTTTTAACAATCAAGAGGATTTGGATAATTATTTAAAGGCTTTAGAAGAGGCTAAGGAAAGAGATCATCGTAAGATTGGTAAAGATTTAGGAATTTATATGATGAGTGATTTAGTAGGTAGAGGTCTTCCTATGTATTTACCTAATGGTTTCTTATTGTGGAATCAATTAGAAAATTATATAAGAAATAAAGAGTTAAAACGTGGTTATTTACATGTTCAAACTCCACCTCTAGGTAATGTTGAACTTTATAAGACAAGTGGTCACTGGGATCATTATCGTGATGATATGTTTCCTAAAATGGAGGTTGAGGGTGAAGAGTTTGTTTTAAGACCAATGAATTGTCCTCATCACATGGTTATTTATGGAAATGAAATACATTCTTATAGAGATTTACCTATTAGAATTGCTGAAATTGCTCGTGATTGTAGATATGAATCAAGTGGTTCTTTAAAGGGAATTGAAAGAGTTAGAACTTTCTGTCAAAATGACTGTCATATTTTCTGTACTCTTGATCAAGTTGAATCTGAGTTTAAGGGCGTTGTTGATTTAATTTTGGAGTGCTATAAAGAATTAGGTATTAGTAATTATAGATTTGAACTATCTCTTCGTGATCCAGAGGATAAGGTTAAGTATCATCAAGATGATCTTATGTGGAATAAAGCTGAAAACATGTTAAGACAAGTTTTAAATGATTTGGGTATTGATTATGTTGAAAAAACAGGTGAAGCTGCATTCTATGGACCTAAGTTAGATGTTCAAGTTAAACCAGCTGTTGGTAATGAGATTACATTATCAACTTGTCAATTGGATTTCTGTTTACCAGCTAAGTTTGATTTGAAGTATGTAGACGCTGATGGTTCTAAGAAGACTCCTGTTGTAATTCACAGAGCTGTATTTGGTTCAATTGACAGATTTATTGCTTATTATCTAGAAGAAACTAAAGGTGTTTTACCATTATGGTTAAGTCCTGTTCAACTTAATATTATTCCAGTTAATAATGAATATCATTTAGATTATTGCATGGAACTTAAGAAATTATTTGAGGATAATGATATTCGTGTAAGTCTTGATTCTAGAGATGAAAAATTATCTTATAAGATGAGAGAAAGTCAAACTAAAAAAATTCCTTATACTATCATTATTGGTGATAAGGAAAGAGATGGTAATTTAGTAAGTTATAGATTACATGGTTCTAATGAAACTACTAGCATGGATAAAAATGAGTTTGTTTCAATGATTGTTAATGATATTAAAAATAAAAAGAGGTATTAGCCTCTTTTTACTTTTTGTTAACAAAAATAATTGACAGTTAATTTAATTAAATGTTAAAATTGATATGGATATGTTTGAAAATCAGATGGTTCCTTTCTTGAAAGAGAAAGGCGGTGGTATTATGACTAATAGAGAAAATTCATATTTTATAATAATACTACTTTTATTTATAATAATTATCAAATTATTATTTATATAAAAAACACATCTGATTTCAACTAATGTTGATTTCAGATGTTACACTAAACTGAGGAATACATCTGAAAACCACTTCAGACATATCCTTTTTTTATTTTATGAAGTATTGCTTCACTACATACATAATAGCACAAAATTAATTATAAATCAACTTTTGAAGTGGCTATTTTATGTTGAAAATTGATTTTTATTCTTATTTTTAATAAAAATTTTGATTTTTTATCAATTTTTTTGTAAAATATTAAGGAATTTTAAAAGTTTTGTCGTATATTAATTATGTAGGCTTTTTTTGGTGGTGATATAGTGGATATTAATGAGATAAGAAATAGTATTGATATTGTTGATGTTATATCTAAATATGTTCCACTTGTTGCTCGTGGAAAAAATTATTTTGGAGTTTGTCCATTTCATGATGATCATTCTCCTAGTATGAGTGTTTCTAAGGATAAACAAATTTATAAATGTTTTTCTTGTGGCGCTACTGGAAATGTTTTTAATTTTGTTATGGATTATGAAAATGTTAGTTTTCCGGAAGCTTTAAAGATTTTATCTGATATTACTGGTATTAGTATTAATGGTATTAATATTAAGAGTAGTCATAAAGAGGTTAATAAGAATTTATATGATATTTATGATGTTTCTAGCAAATTATATATTAATAATTTAAATACTAGTTATGGAGTTGGCGCTAAAGAGTATTTGCACAAGCGTGGGATTACCGATGAACTTATTCGTGAGTTTGATATTGGTCTTTCTTTAAAGGAACGAGATTTATTAACACGATTACTTGTTAAGAAGAATTTTTCAGAGAAGGATATGTTAGATAGTGGACTTATTGTTCGGAATGATTATGGCCTTAGTGACATATATATAAATCGTATAATGTTTCCTTTGTATGATGTTGCTGGTAAGATTGTTGGTTATAGTGGACGTATTTATAATGGTGAGGATACTTCTAAGTATATAAATACTCGAGAAACTGCAATCTTTAAAAAAGGTGAAATGCTTTATAATTATCATAGAGCTAAAGAGTCTTGTCGTAAAAAGAATGTTGTTATTATTACAGAAGGTTTTATGGATGTAATAAGGCTTCATTCTGTTGGTATTACTAATGTTGTTGCGGCAATGGGTACAGCGTTTACAAAGGATCATGTTAAGTTAATTAGAAAGCTTGCTCGTGATGTTATACTTCTATTTGATGGTGATGAAGCAGGGGCTCATGCGACTTTGAGTTGTTCTGATTTATTGCTTCAGTATAACATATCACCTAAGATAGTTAGACTTCCTGAGAATCTAGATCCAGATGAATATATTTTAAAGTATGGCAAGGATAGATTTAATGATTTATTAGATAATCCTATTAATGTTATGGATTTTAAGTTATCATATCTAAAAAATAATAAGGATTTAAATAGTAGTGTAGATGCTGCTAATTATGTTAATTCTGTTATTGAGGCATTAAGAAAGATTGATGATGAAACATTAGTTGAGATTTCTTTAAAAAAACTTAGTGAAGAGTCTAAATTGGATATAGAGTTTTTAAGGGACAGGTTAACTTCTGTAGAAGAGGTAAAGGAAGTAAAACCAGTTGTTAAAGAAAAAAAAGAAATTGATATGTATGATAAAGCTCAAATGTGGTTAATATATTACATGTTTAATTATGATTTTGCTGTAGAGATGTATGATAAAGAAGTTACATATATGCCTAATGATAAATTTAGAAAGTTATCTACTTATATAAGTTGTTTTTACAAGGAACATGGATTTGTAAAAGTAGCCGATTTAATTACTTATTTATATGAGTTTGAGGGCATGAAAGAGGTTGTTAGTGAAATTCTTAGTTTGGATTTACCTGATAAATGTACTAAAAAGGATATTAAGGATTGCATTTTTACAATAAGAGATTATAATATTAAGAACGAAATTTCTAGATTACAAAAAGAACAAAGAAATGAAACAGATAAGTTTAAGAAACTTGAAATAGGCAAAAAAATAGTTGAGTTAAAGATGAAGGAACAGGAGAGATTGTATGATTAATGAAATAAAAACGTTTGAAGAAAGAAAGTTAGAACTTGTTAAAAAAGGTAAAGAAAAAGGTTTTATAACTTATGAGGAATTAGCTGGTGCATTAAAAGGGCTTGATTTAGATGCTGATGCACTTGATGAGTTATATAACTTATTTAATGAGAATAATATCGCTATTGTATCTGAGGATGAAAGTGATGGCGATGATGGTGATAAGTTACTTTTAGATGATAGTGATTTAACTAAGAATCTTACTATTAATGACCCGGTTAGAATGTATTTAAAGGAAATTGGTCAAATTAAGCTTTTAACTATGGAAGAAGAATTAGAATTAGCTGATAGAATTTTAGAGGGTGATGAAGTAGCTAAGTCAACTTTGGCTGAAGCTAATTTACGTTTGGTTGTTAGTATAGCTAAAAGATATGTAGGTCGTGGAATGTTATTTTTGGATTTAATTCAAGAAGGTAATATTGGTTTAATGAAAGCTGTTGAAAAGTTTGATGTATCTAAGGGATATAAGTTTTCAACATACGCAACATGGTGGATTAGACAGGCTATAACTCGTGCGATTGCTGATCAAGCTAGAACTATTCGTGTTCCTGTTCATATGGTTGAGACTATTAACAAATTAGCTCGTATTCAAAGACAATTAACTCTTGAACTTAATCGTGAGCCTAGTGAACAAGAACTTGCCAAAAAGATGAATATGTCTGTTGAAAAAGTTAGAGATATTTATAAGATTAGCCAAGAACCAGTAAGTTTGGAAACTCCTATTGGTGAAGAGGATGATTCTCATTTAGGCGATTTTATTAAGGATGAAAGAAATGTTAGTCCTGAAGAGTATGCAACTAATGAGATGTTAAAAGATGAGATTTCTGAAGTATTACTTACTCTTACTGAAAGAGAAGAAAAGGTTATTCGTTTACGTTTTGGTCTTGAAGATGGAAAAAGTAGAACTTTGGAAGAAGTTGGTCAAATGTTTGGTGTTACTCGTGAACGTATTAGACAAATTGAAGCTAAGGCTCTTAGAAAGTTAAGACATCCATCTCGTTCTAAGAAATTAAAGGATTATACAATTGATTAAAGTTTCAAAGAGACTTATGTCAATTGTTTCTTTTATTTCTAAGGGTGAAAGTATAATTGATATAGGTTGTGATCATGGACTTTTGGATGTTTATTTAACTCTTAATGAGAATTGTAAATGTAGTGCTTGTGATGTTAATAAAGATATTGTTAATAGAGCTTATTCTAATTTTTTGAAATATGATGTTTTAGATAGAATTAATCTATTTGTTGGTAATGGATTTGATGATTTGAGAGTTGGTAATAAGACTATTATATTAGCGGGAATGGGTACTTCTACTATGTTAAGAATTCTAAGTGTTAATAAGAGCAATAAAATTATTTGTCAGACAAATACGGATTTATACGATTTAAGAGTTGGTGTTTGTGGTATGGGCTATTATATAAATCGTGAGGATATTGTTTATGATAATGGACGCTATTATATTACTATAGAGTTTTTAAAAGGTGATTCTAATTATAATTATGAGGATTATTTATTGGGACCTGTTCTAAGAAAAAGTAATAGTGATATTTTTAAGAATTATGTTATTAATATGTATAATAAGAATATTAAAGGGTATAATAAAGCTATAAAGTTTAATAATAATACTGATGAATTTGATAGATTAATTAAAACTTTAGAAGTATATAAATAAAAAGTCAATCTTGTTTAGAATTGACTTTTTTCATAGAAAAAATGTTGGATTATTTTGATTATTTGTAGTTGTTTGTTTTATTGTTTCTTTCATAGTTTCTTTTTTTGTAGGTGTATCTATTTTTTTGAATTCGTTCATAACTTTGAACATTGTTTTTGCATTGTTTATTACTGGTTTCGCTTGTTTTATAACTGGTATTGTTTGATTAATTATATTTAATGTTTTTTGTGTATTTGTAAGAATTGAACTCCAATTTATTCCATTTTTAAATATTCTACTTAATAATCCTGCACTTTGTGTTTCATATGGAATTGTATTAAATGGTAAATAATAGTTCATAGTGATTTCCTTTCTAGTATATTATATGTATTTATTAAAAAAATGTTTTAATAAAAATATTTTTATGTTATAATTGAGATATATGATAAGGTGGATGGAAGTGATACTTGTATGACCAAATTGGTGATTCGTTTTTGTGTGTACGTCTATAAAGGGTTACTTTTAATGTCTAAATATGTTAACAAAGGCGTAAGGGTTATTTTCAAGCCATTTTTTCGTAGTGAGGATATAAATATTCTTTCTAAAAAGACTAAGAGTATTGTTAGTAGAGAAAAGAAAAAACAATTAGAAATTGAGCAAAAAGAGGCTGCTCGAATTAGAAAAGAAGAGTTGAGACAAGAAAGAATTAATAAGAAAAAACAACGTAAAATTGATAGGGAAAATGCTAGACTTGCTAAAATAGAGGAAAGAAAACGAAAAAAGATAGAGAGAAAAGAAAGAGCCGCTATGAAACGAAAAAATCGACTTGAGAGAAAGAAAAGTTTGGCTGCTCAGAGGAAATCAAAAAAGATTGATGAGAGAAAAAAATTAAAGCAAGAGGCTAGATTAGCGAAGTTGGAAACTAAAGCTAAGGCAAAGATTGTTAAGGAGAAAAGAGAAGAGGAAGATTTAAAGAAAAGTTTAAAAGCTACTACTAAGAAACGTCATAAAGAGAGCGATAGTGTGACTATTAATAAGCTTACTTTTACTGATAAATTTAATAATTTTATTAGAAATTTAAAAGAATTGCCTGATAAAATTATGAAGTCAATACGTGATAAATGGAATAATACAAGTTTTGCAAAGAATAAAAGAAATAAACTTGATATGAATAGAAAAGCTTTACTTATCGAATTTGAGGGTAAGGAAGCAGAACGTAGTGATGTTAAAGTAATGTATGAATATGTTGTTAAGGATAAAGATGGCAAGATTATTAAAGGTCATGCTGATGGTTATTCTAAGGTTGAAATACATTCATATTTGCTAAGTGAAGGTTATGAAGTTTATAGTATTAGAACTAATAAATTGATTCAAGCTTTATATGGGTCTACTGGTTCTAATAAGGTAAAGATTAAAACAAAAGATTTGATTTTCTTTGTTACTCAATTATCCACTTATTTAAAGTCTGGTATTACTCTTATTGAGTCTTTAAAAATATTGTCTAGACAATATAAGAAAAGGACTTATAAAAAAATATTTAAGATGATTATATATGATCTTTCTATGGGTGAGAACTTAAGTACAGCTATGGAAAATAGAGGTGTAGCTTTTCCTAATTTGTTAATAACAATGGTTAAGTCTTCAGAAATGACTGGTGAACTTCCAGAAGTTTTGGATGATATGGCTGATTATTTTACTGAAACTGAAAAGACTAGAAAGCAAATGATTACGGCTATGATGTATCCTTCCATAGTATTCATTTTTGCGCTTGCGGTTTTGACATTTATAATGCTTTATGTTATTCCTAAGTTTGTAGATATTTATGCTTCTATGGATGGTGTTGAAATTCCTAAAATTACTAAATTTATAATTGATATGAGTACTTTTATGAAGAAGAACATTTTATTTATAGGATTAGGTGTTTTAGCATTTATATTATTGTTTAGATTTGTTTATAAGAAAAATAAGACATTTAGAACAATTATTCAATGGATACTTATGCATATTCCGGTTATTAGCACAATTATAATTTACAAAGAAGTAACTATGTTTACTAAGACTTTTTCTTCGTTGTTAGCTCATAATGTTTATATTACTGATAGTATGGAAATTCTTAGTAAGGTTACACAAAATGAAATTTATAAGTCTTTGATATTTAATACTGTTACTAATCTTGCTAGAGGTGAAAGATTATCTTCTGAATTTGAAGGACATTGGGCTTTTCCAATTCCTGCTTATGAAATGATAGTTACTGGTGAGCGTACAGGACAACTTCCTGAAATGATGGCTAAAGTTTCAGCTTATTATCAAGAGTTACATCAAAATTCGGTTTCTAGAATTAAGACATTTATTGAACCTGCTTTGATTATATTCTTAACAGCTATGGTTGGTATTATTGTATTATCGATAGTACTTCCTATGTTTAATATGTATAATTCTATTCAACAAGTGTAGGAGGTTTTATGGTTTTATATTTATTTTTGAGTTTCTTTATGATAGGTGCGATATTTGGATCTTTCTATTATGTTGTTGCTTATCGTATTCCAAAGGGGGAGTCAATAGTAAGTCCCCCTTCTCATTGCCCTAATTGTAATCATAGGTTAGGACCATTAGAGTTAATTCCGATTTTTTCTTATTTACTTCAATTGGGGAAGTGTAAGAATTGTAAGTGTAAAATTTCTATATTTTATCCACTTTTTGAAATATTGTGCGGATTATTATTTGGATTATCTTATTTATCTTATGGTTTTACTTTAGAACTTATAATTGTATTATTATTTGTTTCCATGATTATGATTATTATTTTAAGTGATTATTATTATATGATTATTCCAGATGGTGTACTTATATTTTTTGGATTAGCTATTATTGGTTCTATGTTTTTTATACATGGATGGTATTATACAATAATGCATATTTTGTATGGTATAATTTCGTTTGTAATAATGTATTCATTAAAATTATTTGGTGATTTTCTCTTTAAGAAGGAATCTATGGGTGGCGGAGATATAAAACTTTTATTTACATTTGGACTTATGTTTGGATTTCAAATGTCTATAGTTTCTATATTTTTAGCTTCTATAATAGGGCTTCCAATATCTTTGATTTTACTTAAAAAGAATAATGAACATGTTTTACCATTTGGACCTTATTTAGGGTGTGCTGCTTTGATTATTGTTTTGTGTCATATTGATATTAATATGGTTATTAATTTTATAAGTTAAGTTCTTTTATAGAACTTTTTACTTTGTTTCTAAAAAGTGGTTGAAAATCATATAATTATGGTATAATGATATAAGAAAAAGTTTGAGGAGATTATATGAGAGTGATTATAAGTGCAGGAGGTACTGGAGGACATATTTATCCTGCTTTAGCAATTCTTAATAAAATAAAAGAAAAAGAACCTGATAGTGAGTTCTTATATATTGGTACCCATAATAGAATGGAAAATGATATTGTTCCTAAAAGAGGAATTCCTTATGAGTCAATAGAAATTTATGGATTTAGTAAAAACTTATTTAAGAATTTTAAAACAGTTGGTTGTGTTTTTAAGAGTTATAAAAAATGTAAAAAAATAATTAAAGATTTTAATCCTGATGTTGTTATAGGTGTTGGAGGTTATGTTACTTCCCCGGTTATATATGCTGCTAAAAAATTAGGATATAAAACTGTTATTCATGAACAAAATAGTTTTCCTGGTAAGAGTAATTTGTTTTTGAGTAAATATTCGGATTTAATATGTGTTTCTTTTAAAAGCACAATTAATAGTTTTCCAAAAGAAAAAACTGTTTTAACTGGTAATCCTTGTAGTGAGGATGCTTTAATTAAACCAGCTATTTCTAAGGATATGTTTGGTTTATCTAAGGATAAGAAATTGGTTATTATTGTTATGGGTTCGTTGGGTGCTAGTCGTATAAACGATTATATTATTAATTCTATGAATGATTTTAAAAATTGTGATTATGATGTTTTATTTGTTACTGGTAAGGCTTCATATGATAGTGTTATTAAGAACAAATTTCCAGGTAATGTTCATGTCGTTCCTTATGTTGATGGTATGACTGGGCTTATGAAGAATGCTGATTTAATAGTTAGTAGAGCAGGTGCTTCAACAATTAGTGAGATAGTTGCTTTAGGTATTCCTTCAATTTTGATACCTAGTCCATATGTAGCAAATAATCATCAATTTAAGAATGCGATGGATTTAGTTAGTACTGGAAGTGCTTTGATGGTTGAAGAAAATGATTTAAAGGGAAATATTTTAGTTAGAAAAATAGATGAGGTTTTAAGTGACTCTGATAAGATTAAAGATATTAAGAATAATTTAAAATCTTTAGTTGTTAATAATAGTGCTTCTTTAATATATGACAATATTAAGGAACTTGTAGATAGGAAGTAGTTATGTTTAAAGATATAGAAAGTTTGAATGTTGGTAAGGTTAGTTATAATGTTGATTTATCATGTTATACAACTTATAAAATAAGTGCGACAGGTGCAGTGTTAGTTGAACCGACCAATATTGAAAAATTAAAGGTTTTAGTTAAATATATTAAAGAAAAAAATTATAAATATAAAGTTTTAGGAAATGGTTCTAACTTGATTTTTTCTAATCCTTTTTATGATGGTATTTTGATTAAATTGAATTGTTTTGATGAACTAGATATTAATGAAAATATTGTTACTGTTGGGGCAGGATATAATTTAATGAAGTTAGCTTTAAAGTGTTCTATGATAGGGCTTACAGGGCTTGAATTTGCGACAGGTATTCCTGGATCTGTAGGTGGTTCTGTTTATATGAATGCTGGAGCATATAATAGTGATATTTCTAGTGTTATTGTTAGTGCATCTGTTTTAACTCCTGATTTAGATGTTGTTACTTTTAATAAGAGTGATTTTGAGTTTGGATATAGAATGTCTTTTTTTCAAAAGTATCCTGGTTATATTTGTTTGAATGCAAAATTTAAATTGGGCTTTGGAAATAAAGATGAAATTATGGAACTGGTTAATGATAGACGAGAAAGAAGAATTTTATCTCAGCCTCTTGAATATCCTAGTGCTGGTAGTGTTTTTAGAAATCCTGAAGGTGATTATGCCGGTAGGTTGATTGAAGAGTCTGGGTTTAAAGGAATGATTCATGGAGGGGCTCAAGTTAGTATGAAACATGCTAATTTTATTGTAAATATTGGTGGTGCTACTGGTCGTGATGTTAAGGAACTAATTTATGATATTAAGGATACAATAAAGAAAAAATATGGTATTGATTTAAGAGTTGAACAAGAATTTGTAGAATAGGTGGAATATGAAGGGTAAGAAATTTAAGATAAGATATAAAAGATTGTTTTTGGTTTTAGTTATATTAATCATTATTGCTTTAATTTGTTTTTATTTTATTAATTTACGAATAAAAAATATTTATGTAAGTGGTAATTATTATTTGAGTGATCAAGAAATTATTGAATTATCAAAGATTCAAAATTATCCAAGGACATTATTTAATAGTTCTTTTGATATAAAAAGGAGACTTACTTCAAATAATTATATTAAGAACGCTAAAGTAAACAAAAAATTTCTTACTCAAATTTATATTGAAGTTGTTGAAAATAAACCTTTGTTTTATAGTGAATTAAAGAAGAAAACTGTTTTAACAGATGGTACTTTAGTTGATGATAATTTTAATGTTCCAATTCTTACTAGTGATGTTTCTAAGGATATTTTTGATGATTTTTTAAAGAAACTATCACTTATTAATTTATCTGTTTTTGATAATATTTCTGAGATTTCTTATACTCCTCGTGATGTTGATAAAGAGTTGTTCTTATTTACTATGAATGATGGTAATTATATTTCTGTTAATCTAAATAGATTTGATAGTATTAATAGATATTTTGATATGGTTACTCAGTTTAATAATCATAAGGGAATTTTATATTTAGATTCTGGAGAATATTTTAAGATTTTAGATAATTAGAAAAATTTTTTCTAATTTTCTTTTACTTTTATAACAAAATATAGTATAATTATTTGTAGATTGTAGGTGATAATAGGTGAAGCATATTTATACAAGTATTGATATAGGAACTGATACTACTAAAGTTGTTGTTACAGAACTTTATAAGGGCAAACTTAATCTACTTGCTGCATCATCTATAAAATCTAACGGAATAAAGAAAGGGTTAATTACTGATGTTGAAGAAGCTTCTAAAACTTTAAAGAAAGCTGTTAGTGAAGTTGAAGATATGCTTGGAATATCAATAAAAAAAGTTTTGGTTAATGTTCCTAGCTATTTTGCGGATTTTGTTAAGGTTGAAGGTTCAATTAGAATTAGTGATTCTGTTATTGATGGAACTGACATTTCTAAAGTGATAGGAACTGCTATTAAGGAAGCTAATTTTTCTAAAGAAGTTGTTACAGTAACGCCTATTGATTTTTCTGTTGATGAACAATCTGGCATCTCTGACCCAAAAGGGTTAATGGGTGATGTTTTGGGTGTTAGAGCGGTTGCTTCTTTAGTACCTAAAAAAAATATTTATTCTGTCGTATGTTTGGTTGATAGCATTGGTTTAGAAATTATTGATATTTCTTTAGGTGGTATAGGAGATGTTAATGCTTTTAAGAGCAAAGAAACTGATTCTAAACTTGGCGCAGTTATAAATATAGGTTATGAAACAACTAGTGTTTCTGTTTATAATAAAGGTATTATTATAAAAAATAGTATCATTGGTATGGGTGGCAAGAATATTGATAATGATTTGTCTTATATGTATAAGATAAATCTTGATGATGCATGTTCTGTTAAAGAGAAGTTTGCTCTTGCTCATAGAAATTTGGCTAATAAGGTTGAATTTTATGATATTGGTGACACTAAGATTAATCAATTTGAGGCTACTGATGTTGTTATGTCTAGAATTGAGGAAATTTTAACTCTTGCTAAGAAGGAAATTAATGCACTTGCTAATAGAAGAATGGAGTATGTTATTATTACTGGTGGAGTAAGTAACATGGATGGATTTGAAGATATTTCTCAATATGTTTTTGGTAAAGATGTTCAAATTGGTAATGTTAATATGATTGGTATTAGAAATAATAAGTATTCATCTGCTATTGGTAATATTGTTTATTATATAAATCAGCTAAAATTATTAGGTAGTGATAGTACTATGGTTGACGATGATTTTTCTGAAGAAAAGTTTAATATTAATGAGGATTCGATGTTGGGAAAAGTATTCGGATACTTCTTTGGTGATACAAATGAGGAGGAATTATAATGTTTGGATTAGAAATGGATCAAGTTGCTAAAATAAAGGTTATTGGTGTAGGCGGTGGCGGAATGAATGCTGTTAATAGTATGATTTCTTCTGGCGTTAAAGGTGTTGAATTTATAGTTGTAAATACTGATTTACAGGATTTAAATGCCTCTCCTGCTTCTGTAAAGATTCAGGTTGGAGGTAAAATAACTGGTGCTGGTGGAGACCCTGAAAGTGGTAAAGATGCAGTATTAGCTTCTAAAGATGAGATTAAAGCTGCTTTGGAAGGTGCTGATATGGTATTCGTTACTTGTGGTATGGGTGGAGGAACTGGTACTGGTGGTGGTCCAATTGTTGCTTCTATAGCACAAGAAATTGGCGCTCTTACTGTTGGTATTGTTACTAAACCATTTGGATGGGAAGGGCCAAAAAGAATGCGTAATGCGTTACAAGGTGTTGAAGAATTAAAGAAGCATGTAGATACTTTAATTGTTATTCCTAATGAAAAATTAAAGAGTTTAGTTGATAGATCAACTCCACTTACTGAGTCATTTAAAGAAGTTGATAATGTATTAAGAAGAGGTGTTCAATCAATTTCTGATTTGATTGCTGTTGTTGGACTTATCAACTTGGATTTTGCTGATGTTAAGTCTGTTATGGAAAAACGTGGTAATGCTTTAATTGGAATTGGAATAGGTGTTGGAGAGAATAGGGCAGTTGAAGCTGCAGAACAAGCTGTATCAAATCCACTTCTTGAAACAAGTATAAGCGGTGCTACTGATGCAATTATAAATGTAACTGGTGGTTCTAATTTAACTTTATATGAAGTTGAAGAGGCTGTTGAAGTTATTAGAACAAGTGCTAATACAGATATTAATACAATATTTGGAGCAGTTATTAATGAAAATTTAACTGATGAAATTATCGTTACTGTTATTGCTACTGGTTTTGAGGATAATAGTGAGCCTTTATATCATTCATATGATGATAATAAGAGAAGAACTCCTGATACAGTTGATGAAACTGATGGTGAAGATGGTGATGATGAGTCAATCATTCCAACTTTCTTAAGAAAAAGAGGATTCTAGTCATTTGACTAGTTTTTTTCTTTTTATTTTGTTATAATAATTTAGGTGATTAATTTGAAAAAAGTTGTTATTTTTAGTTTAATTCTTTTTATTATAGATCAACTTACAAAAATAATAGTTGGTTTTTGTATGGATTTAAATACATCTTTTAGTGTTATTAATGGATTTTTTAATTTGAGTAATGTGCATAATTATGGTGCTGCTTTTAGTATTTTGTATGGCAATAGATTTTTCTTAATTCTTGTTTCTATTTTTGCGCTTGTATTTGTTTATTATTTTATGATTAAAAATAAAGATTTATCTAAGTTAGATGTTGCAATTTATTCTTTATTGGTTGGTGGTATTTTAGGAAACATGTTTGATAGAATTGTTTATGGTTACGTTGTTGATTTTTTTGATTTTAGATTTTTTGGCTATGATTTTCCTGTTTTTAATGTGGCTGATATATGCATAGTTGTTTCTGTATTTCTTATAATATGTGATTGCTTAAGGGGGTATAACAATGGAAATTAGTGTTGATGTTGATGGCGTAAGATTAGATAATTATCTTATTGATAAAGTGGATAAGAGTCGTAGTAAGATTCAATCTATGATTAAGAATGGAGATATTTTAGTTAATGGTAATTCTTCAAAATCTAGTTATATGGTTAAGAATGGTGATTTAATTAGTATTGTTTTTAAAGAGGAAGAAGTAATGGATGCTAAACCTGAAAAGATGGATTTAGATATTGTTTATGAAGATGATGATGTTATTGTCGTTAATAAGAAGAATGGTATTGTTGTTCATCCTGCAGTTGGTAATACAAGCGGAACTTTAGTTAATGGATTATTATATCATTCTAAGAGTTTAAGCGGTGTTAATGGTTCTTTTAGACCTGGTATTGTTCATAGAATTGATGCATTTACTACTGGACTTTTAATGATTGCCAAGAATGATGAAGCTCATGAGTTTTTGGCTAGACAACTTGAGGAGAAGACTACACATCGTAAGTATTATGCATTAGTTTGGGGAGTTATTCCTAATGATACGGGTACTATTGATGCTCCTATTGGAAGAGATATTAATGACAGAAAAAAAATGGCTGTTGTAAGTGGAGGAAAGCATGCTGTAACGCATTTTAAGGTTCTTAAAAGATTTAAGAGTGCTACTTTAATCGAGGTTGTTTTGGAAACTGGAAGAACTCATCAGATTCGTGTTCATATGAATTATATAGGACATCCTGTTGTTAATGACCCTGTTTATGGAAGAAGAAAATTGATTGATGATAGTGGACAGTGTTTGCATGCTAAAGAGATTGGATTTGTTCATCCTAAAACTTATGAAAAAATGATGTTTGATAGTGAACTTCCAGAGTGTTTTTTAAATATATTAAAGGTATTTGAGGAGGAATAATATGTCTGATGTAATGGTTTCTAATATTGATGAAAATGTTATGAAGCTTCTTCATTATTTTATTACTATACAAGGTTATAATCCTATTGTTTTACATGGCGCTGAAAATGAGATTTGGCTTGAAAATATGGATTGTGATTATAAAATTGTTAGAATAGTAAGTAATTATATTCATAATGATGAGCAATTAAAGTTTGATGTTTTTAGAACTAAGCAGATTGTAAAAAAAATTAAAAAACAAACATTTTCTTTTAAGGTTAACACACTAAGTATTTATATTAATTTAGGTGAAAATGTTAGTAGTTTAAATGATATTAATAATATGTCATTTGTTAATATTAAAAATACTGAAGATTTAAAGAAATATGATAATGTTATGAGAATTTTTCCTGATATAACAAATGAAACTAATTTTAAGGAAGAGGGAATGGATTTATTTATTAAGTTGACGCAGGATATTAATAAGAAAAATGAGAAGGATAATGATATTGCGACTGATATATTCAAATCT
Source organism: Bacilli bacterium (assembly GCA_918219625.1). Next base: position 24,004 of record CAKJXT010000021.1, on the reverse strand, counting down.
AGGAAACCTTATGTAACTTATAGTTTGATTATTTTAAATGTTGTTATGTTTTTGCTTATGTATATTCTTGGTAATGGAAGCGAAAATGTTGAAACATTGGTAAAATTTGGTGCTTTATATAAGCTTTATGTTTTGGCGGGTGAATATTTTAGAGTTGTTACTACTGCATTTTTACATATAGGTGTTGTTCATTTACTTGTTAATTGTTATTCATTGTATGTGCTTGGTAGTCAAATGGAGAGTTTTTTAGGTAAATTTAAATTTTTATTTGTTTATTTAATTAGTGCGATTAGTGGAAGTTTAATGTCTTTAATTTTTACGGATGCAGTATCAGCAGGTGCGTCTGGTGCAATATTTGGTTTACTTGGTTCAATGTTATATTTTGGATATAATTATAGAGTATTTTTGGGTAATGTTTTGAAGTCTCAAATAATACCTTTGATTTTACTTAATTTGATTATTGGTTTTTCATTACCCGGTATTGATAATGCGGCTCATATTGGTGGTTTAGTTGGTGGTATTTTTTCTACTATGGCAGTTGGTTTAAAACATAAAACTAGTACTTTTGAGAAAGTTAATGGTATTATTATACTCACTTTATATGTTGCTTTTTTAAGTTATATAGTTTTTAGATAAGGTTTTTGCCTTTTCTTTTTTTTTATGTTATACTTTGTATGGTGATTATATGAGATCTAAGGGTTTTACACTAGTTGAATTGTTAGGTGTTATTTTTATTCTTGCACTTTTAGGACTTTTAATAGTTCCGGTTGTTAGTAATATTTTAACTGAAAAGAAGCATGACTTGTATAATGTTCAAATAAAAAATATTGAGGATGGAGCTAGAAGTTATGTCGCTGAACATATATTTGAAATCGAAATTCCTATTGATACTAGCAAAGGAATAACACTTGGTACTTTACAACAACTTGGTTATGTTAAAAATGATATTGTTAATCCTTTGACTAGACAAAATTTTTCGGGTGATTTAATAATTGTTATTACCAATAAATCTACTGGTTTTGAATATAAAGTATGTGTGTCTGATTCATCATGTGAAAGTGTAGTAATGTTATAGGGGGATTTATGCAGAGATATTTTGCTAAAGATAAGAATGATAATTTGTTTGTTTTAGAAGATAGTGATATTCATCATATATGTAATGTTATGAGAATGAAAAATGGAGATTTTATTGAGGTTGTATATGATGGTATTTTATATAAGTGTAGAGTTAATATAGAAAGTAATGTATCGGTTTTGTTTGATTCTATTATGGATAATAATGTTTATAATACTAAAGAATTTGTTTTAATAGTTCCAGTTTTAAAGGAACAAAAAATGGATTTAGTTTTACAAAAGTCTACAGAACTTGGTGTTGATAGAATTATTCCTATTATTACTGAAAGGTGTGTTGTTAAAGTTGATTCTAAGGAAGATAAAAAGATTAGTCGTTGGAATCGTATTGTTAAAGAAGCAAGTGAACAGTGTAAACGAGTAAGTATTCCAATTATTGATAATATAAGGAGTATTAATGATTTGGATTTTTCCGATGGTGTAAAGTTTGTGTGTAGTACGAGAGAAAATTCAAAAAATATTAAAAATGTAATGCATAATATTTTGGAATGTGCTAAAATGTATATAGTAGTTGGCCCTGAAGGAGGGCTATCTATTAGTGAAGAAGAGAATTTGAATAAAAAGGGTTTTGTTTCTATTAGCCTTGGTAGTAGAATTATGAGAGTTGAAACAGTTCCTATTTATTTGTTAAGTGTATTGAATTATGAAATGTTGGAGTGATTTTATGTTAAGTAATCCTATGATTATTTGTGGAGCAATTGCGTTAGGTATTGTATTACTTTTAGTTTTAGTTGTCATTATATGTTGTGTTAGAAGTTCTAAAAGAGAGAGACAAGAATTGTTGGAATTATCGGAAGAAATTGATAATGGTATTGATATAGTTCCTGATGATAAGTCTGAAGCTAAGATTGAAAATGTTTTATCTAAGATGCAAGAAGCAATAGAAATGAAGGAAGAAGCATCCTTATCTTTTGAAGATGCTCAAGAAGAAAATGCAATTATTAGTTATCAAGAGTTATTAGCTTCATTAGGCGCTAAAAGTAGTATTGATGTAGATGCTATTGAGATTTATGATGATGAACTTGATAATCAAATTGAAATTAGTGATTTTAATAAAGAGATTATCGATGCATATCAAAATGAAAATTTAGATAGAGAAATTTATCAATTTCAAAATGATTTTAGTAGTGAGGAAATGCCTATGGAATTTGTTGCAGAAGAAGCTCCAGTTATGAATTTTAATATTTCTGTTGAAGAACCTGAAGAGGTTATTGAGGTTCAAGCTGAGGAACCAGTTCAAGAAGTATATGAAGCAAGGCATGTAGTAGGTAATCATAAATTTAAGAGTTCTGAATTTATTTCTCCTGTTTATGGAATAATAAAGGATGAACCTGTAAAAGAAAATGTTGAAGAAATAGAAGAAATTATTTTTGAAGATGACTCATTTTAAAATGAGTTTTTTTTATTTGATATAATATTATTTTTTTGTTATAATCTTATTAAGATAGGTGATTTGTTATGAAGAATAGAAACGGATTTACATTAATAGAACTTTTAGCTATTATTGTTATTTTGGCTGTTATAGCTGTTATTACTGTACCAATTATATTAGGAGTAATAGATGATGCTAAAAAAGGTGCCGCCAAAGATTCTGCTTATGCATATAAAAAAGCTATAAGTCAATATTATTATTCTAAGATAATGAATGATTCGGAATATGTTATACCGGATGGAGAATATGACATATCTTTTTTTAAGAATGATGGTTTAACAGTGAGTGGTAATGAACCCTCTTCTGGGTGGGTTAATGTAGTTGATGCAGAAGTAACTGATTTCTCATTTATAATTGGAGATTATGCAGTTACATATAATGCAGAAGCAGATAGTATAGTTGCAGTTAAGGGTGGAGAACTTGCGTTAACGCCAACTATGCAGCTTAGAGAAAATGCTAAAGTAACTGCTCTTGCAATAGTTAATTCTCAAACTGGTACAACAGAAATTTCTGATATAACAGAAGGATGGGTAGCTTTTATAGATGGAACTTTAAGAGCATATTCAGTTAGTGTTACTGAAAGTGGTAAACCATTTATTGTAACTGACTTTGATGTTGAATATGATAATGGTAATATAACATCGAATAATGCTGTAGCTACTGATGGGACGATTATAGCTAATAAAACAAATGCAGAACAATTAATTGTATCATATAAAGCTGATTCGTATGTTAAATTAGCTCTTATATCAAAAAAAACATCAGTAACAAGTGAATATTCATACACTGTAAGTGATTTGTCTAGTGTAACAACAAATAAGCCGGATTATGGCTGGATAACATTGAAAAGAGTAAATAATGTTGTTGAAGTGGTTGATTATTCATTAACATATGGAACAATAACTGTTAATTATTCGGAATTTGTTGATGATAATTATGTGTCCACATTTGGAACGGCTAGAAATAGACCTATATCTATTGCTGGAACTTTAAAAGCTGATGGAGCTACTTATTTTGACCCAGCGCAAGAAGTATTTTATAACCCTACGTTAGCAAGTACTTGTAGATCCAGCGATGCAGTGAGTACAACTGGTACAACAACAGGGTGCTTGAGATGGTATGCGTATAGTATTAAAGATGATTATGTTAATATGATTTTAGATCACAATATAAATGAATCCGGTGGAGTTGCTTGGGCTTCAAAAGTTGATTATGAATTAGGTCAATCTCCAGTATATGATACCGATGGGACAACAATACTTGGTTATACAGCTGGTACAAAGGCTTCCTCACTTGGTGTGAGTTTTCCAAATTCTGTAGAATATTTTCCTGACTATGGAAAATATGGTAAAACTTCAAAGGGGCCATTAACAGTATTAGATTTTTTAAAAACAGCGACATCTGAATGGACAACAAATGTTCAAGGTGATTTTGCGATATATACTGTTGATACAGCAAATTCAAAATATACAATTAATTATAGTGGTTATAAAGCAAGATTAATAACAGCTCAGGAAATAATTTATATTCAAAATAAAACATACGATGAAAAAACGTTAACATCGACTATAGATTATTTAAGAACATGGTTATATGAAAATACTTCGAGTACAACTCAAGTAGGATTTTCCACAAGTTCTCCTTATGCGACAAATAGTGGAAATTATTGGTATGTCGAATATAGAGGAAAACTTGATTATGGTCATACAACAAAGAGTCTTAATGATGGTGTACGACCTGTTATAACTGTTCCTTTATCTGATTTGAATTAATTCAATTAAATCATAAATTAAATAATTTATGATTTTTTTTCTTTTTGTGTTAAAATATATTTTGGTGGTTGTATGAAGTTTTATATATATAATTTAGGTTGTAAGGTTAATTCATATGAGAGTAATGTTATGAAGGATAATCTTATTAATAATGGTTTTGTTTATTCTGATGTAGATGATGCTGATATTATTATTATAAATAGTTGTACTGTTACTAATGCTGCTGATAATAAAACTATGAAGTTAATTCGTCATGTTAGAAATAATTATGATGTTATATTAGTTGTTGTTGGATGTTTTATTCAAGCTAAGAAGGATGATTTATCTGAAATTCCTGGAGATATTTTAATTGGTAATAAACATAAATCTATTATTAGTAATTATATTAATAAATATTTAGTTGATCATAATAGAATAATTGATGTAACTGACATTAGTATGACTGATTTTGAAACTATGAAATTAAATAATTATGATCATACTCGTGCTTTTATTAAAGTGCAGGATGGATGTAATAATTTTTGCAGTTATTGTATTATTCCCTTTACTCGTGGTGGGGTTAGAAGTAAAAATCGTGACGCTATTATGGAAGAGGCTAAGTCTTTAATTTCTAATGGACATAAAGAGATTGTTTTAACTGGTATTCATACAGGTAATTATGGTGCAGAATTTAATGGATATGATTTTGCTTGCTTACTTAGTGATATGGTTAAAATTGAAGGATTGGAAAGACTTAGAATTTCTTCCATTGAGATTACTGAAATAAATGATAGGGTTATGAATATTATTCGAGATAATGATATATTAGTTGATCATATGCATATTCCATTACAGTCTGGTAGTGATACTATTTTAAAAGCTATGAATAGAAAGTATGATGTTAATTATTTTATTGATAAGATTAATTCTTTAAGAAGTATTCGTCCTGATATAAGTATTACTACTGATGTAATTGTTGGTTTTCCTGGCGAAACAGACGATTTATTTTTGGAAACAGTAGATACTATTAAGAAAATAGGTTTTACTAAGTTACATGTTTTTCCTTATTCAAGAAGAAGGGGAACTGTAGCTGATACTATGGACAATCAGATTGATGAATGTATCAAGAAGAAACGTGTTAGAGTTTTGCTAGATTTATCTAAAGAACTTGAGATTAGTTATATGAACAAGTTTATTGGTAAGAAGATTACTTTTATTCCTGAAGTTATTAAAGATGGCTATTTAATAGGACATACGGGTAATTATTTACTTATTAAGAGTAAAGGTGAATTTAATCATGAAGCCCATGAGGTTATTATAGACAAAATAGAATATCCTTATTGTATTTGTAAATAGTAGTTTTCTACTATTTTTTTAATTTTTTGTTTTAAATATTTGTAAATTCATGTTATAATTGTATATAGTAGATAAGAGTAAAAAGGATATGGTATTATGAATAAGACTAATATTATTGTTACAGTTGGTCCTTCTAGCAATACTAAAGAAGTTCTTAAAGAATTAATTATAGAAGGAGCTGCAGTAATTCGTATTAATTTAAATTATTGTGATTATGATTTTTGTAGGGATATTGTAAGTAAAATTCGTGATATTGATACTGAACTTGGTACTGTTACATCTATTATGTTTGATACAGTTGGTCCAGATATTAAGACGGGTTCTTTTAGTGGTGGTAAAGCATTTTTTAATGAAGAAACTAAAATAAGAATTTATAATACTAGTCTTTTAGGTGATGAAACTAAATTATATATTGATTATGCTGATTTAGTTGATGATATTCCAAATAATACAATTATTAAATTAAATAATGGACGTGTTGTTTTAGAAGTTATTGATAGAGGTCCAGATTATTTATTATGTGAAGTATTAGTTGGTGGCGAAGTAATTGATAATTCAAGTGTTTATTTTGATTGTGATATAAGATTGCCTTTCTTATCTGATAGAGACAAAGAGGATATTATTTTTGCGAATGAGTTAGGTGTTGATTTTTTAGCTTTATCTTTAGTTAGTGGAACTGAGGATGTTTTGGATGTTAATGATATGCTTATTGAACTTGGAAACGATCATATGTCTATTATTAGTAAGATTGAAAAAGAGTCTGCTGTTAATGAGATAGATGATATTATTCGTGTTAGTGATGGTGTTATGATTACTCGAGGAGATTTGGGTGTATCTATTCCGGTTGAAAGAATTCCTGGTATTCAAAAGATGGTTATTAATAAGTGTCATTTTTCAAATAAGATAAGTATTGTTGCCACTGAAGTTATGGCTTCAATGCATGATTCTTTAATTCCAACTAGAGCTGAAGTTTCTGATGTTGCGAACGCTGTATTGGATGGTGTTGATGCGATTGTTTTATCACTAGAAACTATGGATGGTCATCATCCTATTGAGGCTTTTGAAATGATGAAAAAAATAATAGTTACTACAGAGAATGATATAGATTATTATGATCTTATGGATAAGGCTGTTAGAAGTGATAGTGGTGATATTACTGGTAGTCTTGCTTATAGTGTTTGTGATTTGGCTAATAGAGTTTCTTGCAAAGCTATTATTGCACCAACAATTACTGGATATACTGCTCGTAAGATGAGTCGTTTCAGACCAAGATGCTCTATAATAGCGCTTTCTCCTGATATTAATACTGTTAAGAGTTTGAAATTACATTTTGGTGTTTATCCTGTTTTAATTAAAGAACTTAAAACTTTGGATGATACTATTTCTAAGTCAAGAGAGATTGCTCTTAAGTATTTAGAGTTAAATAGTGGTGATAACATTGTTATTACTGGTGGGTATCCATTTAGTAAAACTAAGCATACTAATTTTATAAAAATAGAAGAGATTTGAGGTGAATTATGTATAATTTAGGTGAACAATTTAAGGTTGGTAAAAATTCGGCTCCTAATCCTAAATCAGTTATAAAAGGTGAAAAGTATCGTATTACAGTTTTGACTGAGAGATTATTGAGACTCGAATATAATGAGAAGGGAATATTTGAGGATAGAGCTACCGAGGTTGTATTTAATAGAAATTTTGATGTTCCTAAATTTGAAGTGTTTGAAGATGCGACTACTATAACTATAACAACTGAATATTTTAAATTATTTTATGTTAAAAATGCACCTTTTAAAAGTAGATCTTTATCAACTAATAATAATTTAAAGGTTGAACTTTTAGAACAATTGGATGCTTCTAAGCTAAATAGATTTTGGTATTATGGGGCTCCTGAGGTTAAGAATTATGGTACTCCTGGATTTGAACTTTTTGAAAAGAAAAAGTTAAAATTTAAAAAGGGATTATTTTCTATTGATGGATATGTTACTATTGATGACTCTAACTCTATGATAATTGATGAAGATGGTACTTTTATTGAAAGAACTGATAATGGAATAGATCTTTATCTCTTTGTTTATTTGAGGGATTTTTCAAAGTGTTTAATCGATTATTATAAGATTACTGGTTTTACTCCACTTATTCCAAGATATGCGTTAGGTAATTGGTGGAATAGAAATTATAAGTATGGGGATAAAAAATTAAATCAGTTAGTTACATTGTTTCATGAGAATAAAATTCCTTTTTCAACAATTATACTTAATTCTGATTGGCATTTGAAAAACGAAAAAAAATATACAGATACAGGATTTACATTTAATAATAAAATATTTAGCAATCCTAAAGCGATGATTGATTTTTTACATAGCAAAGGTATTAAGATAGGTCTTACTATAAATCCTTTTGAAGGTTTTACAAATATTGATCCGATATATTCAGAAACTATAAAATATATTAAACCTAATAAAGATGGAATTATTCCATTTAATGTTTTTGATCCTAGGATTATAGATATTTATTTAAAATTTTATATACATCAACTTGATAATCTTGGTGTTGATTATTATTTTATAGATTATTCTGATAAAGATAGGTTACATGATTTATTTGTTTTAAAACATTATCAATATTATGATATGATGAGATATACTAATAGAAGACCTCTTTTATATGGTTATAATTCAGAAATATGTCCTCATCGTTATTCTGTTTTATATTCTGGCAAAAGTACTGTTAGCTGGGATACATTGAAGAGTGTTCCATTATTTAATGTTAATTCTTCTAATAGTGGTGTTACATGGTGGAGTCATGATATTGGTGGTTATCATAATGGTACAGAAGATGATGAACTGTATATTAGATTTGTTCAACTTGGTACATTTAGTCCTATTTTAAAATTATGTTCTGAGACTGGAAAATATTATAAGAGGGAACCATGGAGATGGGATATAAAGACATTTGACATAACTCGTGAGTATTTACAATTACGTCATAGATTAATCCCTTATATTTATTCTGAAGCATATCGTTTGTCAAGATATGGAACTCCTTTATTACAACCGCTTTATTATAGTAATCCTGAAATGTATGATGATCCTTTATATCATAATGAGTATTATTTTGGTTCACAGTTCTTTGTTTCTCCAATTTTAACTAGTAAGGATCATATTATGGATAGAGTTATTCATAAGTTTTATATTCCTTCAGGTACTTGGTATGATTTTATTACCGGAAAGAAATTTCCTGGAAATCATAGATATGTTTCGTTTTTTAGAGATCAAGATTATCCTGTTTTTGTCAAGATGGGAGCAATTATTCCAATGGCATCTGGGGATGATATTTATGGTACAAAAACTCCTAAAAATATGGAAATACAAATTTTCCCAGGACAATCTAATACTTATGTAATGTATGAAGATGATGGTGATACAAATTTATATCTTAAGAATGATTATGTTTTAACATCTATTGATTATAATTATATGCCAAATAATTATACTGTTATTATAAGAACTTTAGAAGGTAAAGGTGATATTATTCCTCCCTCTAGAAATTATAAGTTTGTTTTTAGAAATACTAAGAAAGCAGAGGACGTTACAATTTATAAAGATTATGAGCAAATTCCTTTTGAGTCTTATGTTGATGGTCCTAACTTTATAGTGGAGGTTAAGGATGTACCAACATTTGGTCATCAATTAACTGTTAATTGTAAAGGTAATGACATTGAAATTGACGCTGTTAGACTTGTTAATAGAGATATTGAAAGAATCTTAAGTGATTTACAAATTAAAACTGAGCAAAAAGAACAAATTGATGAAATTATGTTTAGTGATTTGCCAATTAAGAAGAAAAGAATTGCTGTTAGAAGATTACAGAATAAAGGATTGGAGAGAAGATTTGTTCAATTAGCTTTAAAACTTCTTGAATATGTAGAAATTAGTGATACTAAGTAAAAAAGTATTTACAAATTAAAATATGGGTAGTATAATATGTTTATTAAAAACGGAGAAGAAGCGTAGTAATAGGCTTAGGATTATTTAGAGAAAAAGTGGTTGGTGAAAACTTTTAATTACGGCTTATGAATTTACTTTGGAGTTGAATTATCCGCTGATAGCGTTAAAATCATGAGTGCATAGAAATCTATGAATTAAGGTGGTACCGCTCTTATGGAGTCCTTAAGTTCATGGATTTTTTTTTGGAGGTGTTAATATTAAGTTTTTGTTATGGTTTATAATTTCATTTGTTGTTATGTATTTGTTTTATTTGTTTTTTGTTATTTTAAATAAAAAGAAAAATAAAAAAATATTTGAAACAAATCAGGCTTCAATTTTTATTAATTTGAATAAGCTTGATATTAAGGATATTAATGAGAAATCTTTTATTCAAGTTTTGAGTATTTGCAATTCATTTATTTTAGCTATTACATTCGCTTTTACTATTTCTTTTGTTTTTGATAATTTAATTATTAATTTGTTGTTAGGTTTTTTAATTCTTATAGTACTTATTTTAGTTGTCTATAAGGTTGTAGGTTTATTTTTTAGAAAGAGGGATAAAAATGTATAATTTTAAAGATATTGATAAAAAGTGGCAAAAATATTGGGATGATAAAGAAACTTTTAAAGTTGAATTAGATCATTCTAAGAAAAAGTTTTATATGTTGGTTGAGTTTCCTTATCCATCAGGTTCAGGTCTTCATGTTGGGCATGCTCGTGTTTATACAGCAAGTGATGTTCAAGCGAGATTTAGAAGGGCTTTAGGATATAATGTGTTATTCCCAATGGGATGGGATGCATTTGGTTCTCCTGCTGAACAGTATGCGATTAAGAATCATATTCATCCATCAGAAGTTGTTGTAAGAAATAGTAAAGTGTTTAAGGATCAGATGAAGATGTTAGGTCTTTCTGTTGATTGGTCGCGTGAGTTTTCTACAACTGATCCAGAATATTATAAATTGACTCAATGGCAATTTTTACAATTTTATAAAGCTGGTTTAGCTTATAAAGCAGAGAAGGAAATCAATTGGTGTCCTAATTGTAAGACAGGTCTTTCTAATGAGGATGCTGAGGGTGGTGTTTGTGAAAGATGTGGCGCAAAGACTACTAAAAAGCTTAAGAATCAATGGGTTCTTAGAATGAGTGATTATGCTGACAAATTGATTGCTGGTCTTCCTGATACTAAATTTTTGGATAAGGTTAAGACTGCTCAAATTAATTGGATTGGTAGAAGTGAAGGTGCTTCTGTTAAATTTAAGTTAGATGGACTTGATGATTATCTAGAGGTATTTACTACTAGATGTGATACTTTGTATGGCGCAACATTTATGGTTATCAGTCCAGAGCATGAAATGTTAGAAAAATATAAAGATAAGATTTCTAATATAGATGAGATTAGTTCTTATCAAGAGGAAGCTCGTGGCAAGTCTGAAATCGAAAGAACTGATAATACTCGTGAGAAAACTGGTGTTTTAATTGAGGGTATTAAAGCTGTAAATCCTGTTAATGGTAAACTTCTTCCAATATGGGTTGCTGATTATGTTCTTTCTACATATGGTACAGGTGCGATTATGGCTGTTCCTGCACATGATGAAAGAGATTATGCTTTTGCTAAAAAGTTTGGTATTGATATTATTCCTGTTATAGAAGGTGGGGATATTTCTAAGGAAGCTTATGTTGGTGATGGTGTTCATATTAATTCTGAAGTTCTTAATGGTATGAATAAAGAAGACGCTATTAATAAAATGATTGATTATCTTGAAAATAAAAATATTGGAACTCGTAAAGTTAATTATCGTCTACAAGATTGGATTTTCTCTCGTCAAAGATTCTGGGGTGAACCTATTCCAATGATTCATTGTGATAAGTGTGGATGGGTTCCAGTTCCAGAGAATGAATTACCTATAGTTTTACCTAATGTTGAGTCTTATGAACCAACTGAAACAGGTGAGAGTCCACTTGCTAATATAGAGGAGTTTGTTAATTGTACTTGTCCATCTTGCGGTGGTAAAGCAGAACGTGAAACTGATACAATGCCTAACTGGGCTGGTTCTTCATGGTATTGGTTAAGATATATGGATCCACATAATGATAATGCGATTGCTAGTGAAGAGGCTCTTAAGTATTGGGGTCAAGTTGATCTTTATGATGGTGGTATGGAACATGCTACAAGACATTTACTTTATGCTAGATTCTGGAATATATTCTTACATGAACAAGGTATAGTTCCTTATAGTGAACCATTCCTTGAAAGAATTGCGCATGGTATGATTCTTGCTTCTAATGGCGAGAAGATGAGTAAGAGTAAAGGTAATGTTGTTAACCCTAATGATATGGTTAATGAATATGGTGCTGATGCTCTTCGTACTTATGAAATGTTTATTGGAGATTATTCTAAGGATGCTGCTTGGAATGAAAATGGTCTTAAGGGATGTAGTAAGTTCTTGGACCGTGTATGGAGACTTCAAGATAAGTTAAATGATAGTATGGAATATACTAAAGATATAGAAGTATTGATGAATCAAACAATTAAGAAGGTTACTGATGATATTATGAGTCTTGATTATAATACTGGTGTTAGTGCTTTAATGATTCTTGTTAATAAGATGGATGAGTTAGAGTCAATTAGTAGAAAAGATTATAGAACTCTTATTCAAATTCTTAATCCATATGCTCCGCATCTTACTGAAGAGATTAATGAAGTTTGTTCTCTAGGTGATGAGCTTGCTAATAGTAAGTGGCCATCATATGATGATTCTAAGATTGTTAATGATACTTATGAAATGGTTGTTCAAGTTAATGGTAAGATTAGGGGTAAGATAGAGGTTTCTACTGATACAAGTCGTGAAGAGATGCTTAGTATTGCTAAAGAGATTGACAATGTTAAAGCTTATATTGATGGTATGAAGATTGTTAATGAAATAGTTGTTCCTGGTAAGCTTGTTAATATTGTTGTTAAATAAATATTTTTCTTGATAATTTTGATTTAGTATGATATTATATAATTGTTAAAGCGGTGACGAAGAAATATTTTATAGTTAAGCATATAAGTGAGCTTGGTATAGTGTGAACAAGTTATGATACTATTTAATTCCTATCTTCTGAGCAAAATGAAAACATTTTCGGGTAATACCGTTATCTCAATTAAGTTAATAAAAGGATGGCACCGTCTTTATAGACTCCTTGTGTTGTCCTTTTTTTGTTTTGAAAGGGTGATTTTATGAAATTGAGTAAGTTTAATATGAAGAAGATTAATATTGATACTGTTGATAAGGATTATGTAGCGCAGGATATATTAATGAAGTTAGGTGATTTGTATCAGTTTGAAAGTGGTATATTTGGTTATGGTAATATTTGGACTAAATTTTATAGAAATGTTGAGGCTATTATAATTGATGAACTTGATAAGGCTGATTGTATTCAATGTCAATGGCCAATATTACAACCAAAGAAGATTTGGGATATGTCTAATAGGTGGAATCAATATACTACTGATAATGATATAATGTTTACTATGGATAATAATTTAGGTGAGTATGGTCTTGCTCCAACTGCTGAAGAGTGTGCGACTATATTTGGTTCTAATAGATTACCTTCTTATAAGAATTTACCTGCTACTTATTATCAGATAGGTGAGAAATTTAGGAAAGAAAGACGTGCTCGTGGATATTTATTTAGACCAAGAACTTTTGTTATGATGGATGCTTATTCTTTTGATAAAGATTATGAAGGAATGCACGCTACTTTTAATAAGATGCATGATGTTTATATGAACATATTTAAAAGACTTGGTATTAATATTATTCCTGTTGTTAGTGATGGTGGAACTATGGGTGGAAGAGTTTCTGAAGAGTTTCAAGCTATTACCAAATTAGGTGAAGATATAATATTATATGATGAAGAAAAAAATATCGGTATGAATAAAGAAGTATTAGATTTCGATGATAAGGATACATTTATTAAGGCTTTTGGCGTTGATAATATAAAAGATTTAAAAGAGTATAATTCTGTTGAACTTGGAAATAATTTTGAATTAGGTACTAAGTATTCAGAAACTATGAATTTATGTTTCCAAGATGAAGATGGTACTATGAAACCATATTATATGGGATGTTATGGAATTGGACTTGGCAGAATTCTTGCTACTATATTAGAGAACAATATTATTTATAAGGATGATAAGGTTAAAGGTTTTTCTATTCCTTATGCTGTTGCGCCTTATAAGGTTCATATAGTTTATAGTGAAGCTAATCGTGATACTGCATTTTCTATTTATGATAAATTACTTGATAGTGGAATTCCAGTTATTATAGATGATAGATCTGATTTATCATTAGGAAGTAGAATTAATGATGTATATATGGTAGGTACTCCAAAACTTATTGTTATTGGTAATAAGTTTGATGGAGAGAATATTGATATTGAGAATACTTTGGATGGTTCTAAAGAGAGTGTTAGTGTATCTGATATTGTTGATTATTTTAAAAGACTAGTTTAGTCTTTTTTTTATTATCTTTTCATATAATTTTGTGGGTGATATCGTGTTTTTTAAAGGAATACATACTAGAATAAAGATTATTCTACTTGTTGTTGTATTTTTGTTTTTATTAATAATTGGAAAAGTTTTTTATATTCAGGTTATTTCTTATAAAAAATTAAATGGTTATGCTTCTAGTTTATGGAGTCGTAATTTACCAATTGAGGCGAATCGTGGGATTATATATGACATTAATGGTGTTGTTTTAGCTGATAATATTACAACAACTTCTTTAGTTTTAATTCCTAATCAAATTAAAGATAAAGAAGGTACTGCTAGAGCTCTTTCTTCTATTTTAGGTGTTACGTATGATGATATGTATAAACATGTTAGTAAGAGAACTTCTATTGAAAGAGTTCATCCAGAGGGTAGAAGATTAAGTTATGAAATAGCTGATAAGATAAATGATTTAAAGTTACCTGGTGTATATTTGATTAAAGAGGCAAAAAGATATTATCCTAATGATACTATGCTTGCTCATACTATTGGGTTTGTTGGTATTGATAATCAAGGATTAGCTGGATTAGAGTTAATTTATGATAAGTATTTGACCGGTAGTTATGGTGCGATTAAGTATTTTAGTGATGCGAAGGGTAATAGGTTAGAGTTATCTGAAATATATGAACAACCTCAGAATGGTGTTAATATGACTTTGACTATCAATTATGATATTCAGGCTTCTATGGAGCGTGAACTTGATAATGTTGTTTCTAAATATAATCCAGATGGTGCTTGGGGTATTGCGATGAATCCTAATACTGGTGAGATTTTGGCAATTGCGTCTCGTCCTAGTTTTTCTCCTAGTAATTATAGTAATTATAGTACTGAAGAGATTAATCGTAATTTGCCTATATGGATGACTTATGAGCCTGGTAGTACTTTTAAGATTGTTACACTTTCTGCTTCTGTTAATGAGGGGATAGTTGATCTTAATAATGATCATTTTTATGATGGTGGTGCGGTTACTGTAGAGGGAGCAACTCTTCATTGTTGGAAACATGGTGGTCATGGTGATCAAACTTATTTACAGGTTGTTGAGAATTCTTGTAATCCAGGGTTTGTAAATTTAGGTTTAAAGTTAGGTAAAGAAAAGTTATTTGATTATATTAATAAGTTTGGTTTTGGTAGTAAGACTGGTGTTGATTTAAATGGGGAGAGTAGTGGTATATTATTTAGTTTAGATAGAGTTGGTCCTGTTGAACTTGCGACTACTGCTTTTGGTCAAGGAGTTTCAGTTACCCCAATACAACAAATAACTGCTGTTAGTGCGGCAATTAATGGTGGTGTTTTATATAAGCCTTATATTGTTAAGAGTTTAAATGAGCCTGAGACTAATAGTGTTGTTCTTGAGAATAAGCCTAGTGTTGTTCGTCAGGTTATTACTCGTGAATCTAGCGATATTGTGAAGTATGCATTAGAGAGTGTTGTTCAAAATGGTACTGGTAGAAATGCTTTTATTGATGGATATCGTGTTGGTGGTAAAACTGGTACTGCTCAAAAAGTTAAAGATGGTCATTATATGGTAGGTAATTATATTACTAGTTTTATTGGGTTTTTACCTGCTGATGATCCACAGGTTATTGTATATGTTGCGGTTGATAATGCGAAAGGTGTTAGTCAGTATGGTGGAACTGTTGCTGCTCCTATTGCTAGGAATATATTAGTTGATAGTATTGGTGCTTTAGGAATTAAAAAAAGAGAGGGTGCTGGTGAGAAGAATTATAAAGTAGGGGAGAAGCATTATAAAGAGGTTCCTAGTGTTGTTGGTATGAATGTTAGTGATGGTAAGAAGTTATTAAAGGATTTTTCTTTAGAGTTTTCTGGAAGTGGTAGTATTATTAGTTATCAGTCTCCTAGTGCTGGTGAAAAGATATTAGAGGATGATGTTGTAAGACTTTATTTGGATGGTGATTAATATGGTTTTATCTCTTTCATTTTTAGTTTTATTTATTGGTTTTATTTTATCTGTTTGTTTTGGTGTTATTTTAATTC
Source organism: Bacilli bacterium (assembly GCA_918219625.1). Next base: position 7,819 of record CAKJXT010000021.1, on the reverse strand, counting down.
CTATATTACGTCGTATTAAGGCTAATCAGTCTTTAAGTATTTATTTAGAGAGAACTCATAATAGTAAGCATGGTACTCCTACTATGGGAGGGTTAATATTTATTATTCCTACTTTAGTTATTGTTTTAATTATGATTATTTTTGGTAAGATTAGAGTTAGCTATAATTTTATTGTTTTATTATTTACGTTTATTAGTTATGCATTAATTGGTTTTATTGATGATTTTTTAATTGTTGTTAAACATAATAATAAGGGATTAAGCGTTAATCAGAAGTTTTTTTTACAGCTTATTGTTTCTGTTATTTTCTTTTATTTATTTATGAAGGGTGGTAATGAACCATTATTATGGATTCATAGTTTAGGTATTAAGTATAAGCTTGGATTTTTTTATGGTATTGTTATTTTATTTATATTAGTTGCGTGTAGTAATGCGGTTAATATTACTGATGGGTTAGATGGTTTAGCTTGTGGACTTTCTATTATTTCTTTTATTTGTGTTTCTATTATTACTTGGAATACTGGATGGTTAGATGGTTATCGTGATATTGCTTTATTTGGTTTTATATTGGTTGGGTGTTTATTTGGTTTTTTACTTTTTAATAGTCATCCTGCTAAAGTTTTTATGGGGGATACTGGTAGTTTATGTTTAGGTGGAACACTTGCTTGTATGTGTATTTTAACTCGATGTGAGTTATTACTTATTATTATTGGTATTGTTTTTGTATTTGAGACTATTACTTGTTTATTACAGGTTGGTTATTTTAAACTTACTCGTAAGAGGTTATTTCCTATTACCCCAATTCATCATACTTTTGAAAGATTTTATAATGAGGAGGATGTTGTTCATATATTTTGGCTTATTGGTATAGTAGGGGCATTAGTTTCTATTGTGTTTGTTTTGTTTTTGTGGTAGATTAAGTTTAGGTGGTATTATGAGAAGACCTAAGCAGGTATTAGTATTTCTTTATAAGAAAGTCAATAATGATTATTTTTATTGTATATTCTTAAGAAAAAGTGGTGAATGGCAAGGTATATCTGGTGGAGTAGAAGATGATGAATCGTTAATTGATACTGTTAAAAGGGAAGTTTTAGAAGAGACTGGTAATGTTATATCTGATATAATAGAGTTATCTAGTATAACTTCTATTCCTGTTGTTGATATTGTTGGTTCATTTAAATTTGGTGATGATGTATATGTTATTCCTGAATATTCTTTTGGTGCTTATTGTGATGGTGATATTAAGTTATCTTCAGAACATATGGATTATAAATGGTTATCATATGATGAGGCAATTAATTGTTTAGAGTATGATAGTAATAAGACTGCTTTATGGGAGTTAAATGAAAAGCTTAAGAAGAGTTAATCTTCTTTTTTTTTATGTTTTTCATAGAATTATATAGGTGATACTATGAAGAAAAATAGTGTTAATGTTGTTTTATTAATTAGTGTTTTACTTATATCTATTTTTGGTATTGTTATGATTTATTCTGCTAGTTATGTATGGGCAGAGTATAAGTTTAATAATCCTTTTAAGTTTGTTATTAATCAAGGTGTATTTTTTATTATAGGTGTTGTTTTTATGATGATTATAAGTCATATTGATTATAAGATTTATTATGAGAAGTCTAATTTATTTTTTATTATATGTTTAATTTTACTTATTCTTGTTATTATACCTGGGGTAGGTAGTGTTAGAAATGGTAGTCGTAGTTGGTTTGGTATTGGTTCTTTTGGTATTCAACCTAGTGAGTTTACTAAGTTATCTTTAATTATTTTTACTTCTAAGTATTTGGTTAATAATGAACGTATTATTGATAATTTTTTTAAAGGGGTTTTACCGATACTTGGTATATTATTTTTAGTTTTTGGTTTAATTATGTTACAACCTGATTTTGGAACTGGTATGATTATTGTTATGTCTATTATTGGTTTGTTGTTTATAGGTGGTGTTGATTTTAAATTTTTTTTAAAGCTTGGTGTAGTTGGATTATTTGGTATAGTTGGTTTAATTGTTATTGCGCCTTATAGACTTAAAAGAATTGTTTCTTTTATTAATCCTTGGAGTGATCCTTTAGGAGCAGGATTTCAAATTATTCAAAGTTTATATGCGATTGGTCCTGGTGGGTTGTTTGGATATGGATTTTTAAATTCTCGTCAAAAGCATTTTTATTTACCTGAACCTCAAACTGATTTTATTTTTTCTATTATTAGTGAGGAGTTTGGTTTTATGGGTATTTTAATTGTATCAATTTTATTTTTAACTATTATTTATACTGGTTTTAAGATTTCTAGAAGTAGTAATAATTTATTTGGTAAGTATTTAGCTTTTGGTATTACTTTTCAAATTGCTTTTCAGGCTATTTTAAATTTAATGGTTGTTGTTGGATTAATTCCTGTTACTGGTGTTACATTACCATTTCTTTCTTATGGCGGCTCTAGTTTACTAATAACTTTATGTAGTGTTGGAATATTACTTAATATTTCAAGAAGTCAAAAATAATTCTTTTTTTTAAGGAATTCTTTTTTTTACGTTGTATGATTATTTTAGAGGTGATTTTAGTTATGAATAACATTATTGTAAGTAGTAATGATAGAATTGAAAATTCTATTTATGAAATAAGGGGTAAGCAGGTGATGTTAGATTCTGATTTGGCAAGATTTTATGAGTGCTCAAATGGTACTAAGACTATTAATCAGGCTGTTGGTAGGCATATGGATAGATTTCCAGATGATTTTTATTATCAATTAACAGATGAAGAATATAGTTCTTTAAGGTCCCAAATTGGGACCTTAAAGAGGGGAAGAGGTGAGCATAAAAAATTTCTACCTTATGTTTTTACTGAACAAGGCGTTGCGATGCTTGCTTCTGTTCTTAGAACTAAGGTTGCTGCTAGTGTCAGTGTTAATATTATGCGTGCTTTTGTTAATATGCGTCATTTTATAACTAATAATATTGATATGTTAAAAGATCTTGATGAAGTAAAGAAAATGACTTTACAAAATACATCTGATGTTAGTGAAATTAAATCTTTGACAATAAAGAATACCAATGATATTAAAAAAATACAGGAATTATTTAATGATAAAAAAGAAAAAACAAATTATGTTTTTTATAAAGGACAAGCTTTCGATGCATATTGTAAATTGAAAGATATATTTATGAGTTCTAAGAAAAAACTTGTTATTGTTGATTCTTATTGTGATTATAGGACTTTAGAAATAATAAAAGATTTAAATGTTAATGTTTTTATAATTACTAAGAAAAATGGATTACTTACTAAATGTGATATTGATAATTATAATAAGAATTATAGTAATTTAACTATTATTTATAGTAATTTATTTCACGATAGATTTTTTATTGTTGATGATATTACTTTATATCATTGTGGTGCGAGTATTAATTATGCCGGTAGTAGAGCTTTTTGCATTAATATAATTAGTGATAAAGATGTATATAGTTCTATAATTGATAATGTTAACTCTATTATAGATGTATAATTTTTAGAGTTCTAAGTTGTGGGTGTATATACAATAAAAAACTCCTTTTTTAAGGAGTTTCTATTGTTTCTTCTACTTCTTCTTCAATTACTTGTTCGAATGAAATATTTGCATTTATTGTAAATGTTAATTCTTCACCAGTTCCTATAGCTGTATCAGTTTCATCGTCCATTAATTCGTCTTCGCCTTCATACCATTCAAAGTAGATTCTTATTGTAAATGGTTCAAAACTGAAATCTTCTGTTTCATTATCAAATAACATTACATTTGATATTGTACTATCTTGTATTGTTGTATATTCTATTGTATCTCCTTCTTGATAGTCTTCTGGAAGTATTGTATATTTTGTAATCATTAAGTCTGGCACATCTTCGTTGTCTATATCTAGTGTTAAGTTATATCTATATGATACATCTACATTTGATGAATCAATATCTATATCAAAGTATCCTTTTGATGTAGGAGCAACTACATCTGATTTTACATTTTCATTTGGCTCTATCGTAGGCGTAATTGTGATTTCAGAGTTATTTTCATCTGCTATATCTTGGTTATTTAGAAGTATTTGCCATTTTGCGAATAGTATATCAATGTTACCTTGAGTTCCTGCTACATATCTTGAGTAAGTACTACTCATGAAGCATAAACATAATGAACATGACATTAAAAGTAGTGCAAAGCATATTCTTTTTCTCACAGTTATCACCTCTTAATCTTATTATAAGTGGTATTTTTTTACATTACAACTTATTTTACATTTTTTTGAGCTTGAAATTGTCAAGTGGTGTAAAGAGTGTAAAACAGTGTGTATATAATTTGTGATTGACTTTATTCTTTATTATGGTATATAATTATTTATGATTATAGTAGGGGTGTATGTTATGAATGGGGAAATTGAGGTTAAAGTTAGTAAGTTAAGGCGTAAGAAAAGAATTGTAAAGATTGTTAAAATTACTGTTTTAATTGTTTTGCTTATATTATTACTTGCGTATATAATAATGAATATTATATATAATAATGGTAACTTTAGTATTACTCTTGATAAGAACTTATATTTTAAAAAAGGTATTGTTATTTATGATGATCCTGATTATAAAGTTTTTAGAACAGAGTTATATGCTCAAGCTGTTGATTATTTTGATAATATTTCATATAGATGGCTACCTGATAATTTGGATCAAGTAAATAGTTCTCACAATGGTGATAATTATGTTGCTTATACATTTTATATAGAAAATACTGGTACAGATACATCGGATTATTGGTCACAAGTAATTATTGATGATGTTATTAAGAATGTAGATACAGCTGTTAGAATTCGTCTTTATAAGAATGGTGAATATGTTACATATGCGAAAATTGGTTTAAATGGTCAACCTGAGCGTGATACTGTCCCTTTTCATGATGATACATTAATTACATATGATCATCGTGAAAATTTTCAACCAGGAGATATTGATAAATATACAGTTGTTATGTGGGTTGAAGGTACTGATCCTGATTGTACCGATAATATTTTAGGGGGAGAAATAAAAATACATATGGAATTCAATTCTGAATTCAAAGATGTTAGTGACGATAAGTTTAATAAAGAATAAAAAGGAGAATGGTTATGGAAGAAGGTAAAACTAATTTTGATATTTCAAATTTAAGTTTACAAGAATTAATAAAAGTTTATGAAAATATTAATTCTTTCCTTTCTTTTTTAGAGGAAAGTAAACTTGATGAAAGTGAGGCTAGCAATGAATAGTTTTTTGGATTTTATTGATAATGATATAGAGGCTAAAAAAACTTTATTATCTTCTTTACCAACTAATAATAAAACCAATATAAGAAAGTATAATGAAAAAATTGCTTCTATATATGAAAATTATGTATATTATAAGGAAAGCGTTTTAAACTACTTGAAAGCTAAAAGTGAATCTTTTAATTGCAGACGTGAGGAACGTAATACTGAAGAGTTGATGAATCAATTTGAAGAGTATAAGCACATGAAGTTTATTCTTAATCCAATGAATTCCTTTATGGAGAAGATGGGACTTGATGATTTACTTTATGATATTCATAATTATTCTAATTTTACTTTTGATGAGATTAATGATATTATTCGAAAATTAATTGAAAAATTTAGAACTTGTGGTGTTGAACTTAAGAGTAGTGATTTTAAATATACTTATTATGTTCATCAATACATGTGTGAATATTTAAGTTGTGATGGCGATTATAGTAAACTTTCTAAAGTATTTGAAGAAATATATTGGTATAATCCTAATATAATAGAACATATTGAACTTAACTTTAGAAAACTTATTAAGAAACATCAAAAGGCTTTTGAAGATTATATTAGTCGCGAACAAAAGACTTTGCTTAATAAGCATAATTTTAAGAATTATAATGATTTTATAAATGCTTTAAAAGAAAAATATGATGAACTTGTTAATAGTCAAGATGAACAACTATGTGATATTGTTGAAAAGGCAAAAAAAAGTGAAATTGAAATTAATAATTATTTCCCTGATAGCAAGTTTAGGGTAGCGACTTATTCTGGACTTACTATAAATGAAATAGATTATAGTGATGAAGAGTCTGTTAATAAATTATTAGATACTCTAGGAAGACTTAGAGTTAATGTTGTAGAGTATGGTAATTATTTAAAATATGTTCCTTTATTTAATTATTTTAAAGAAAAATATGAAAAGCAGGAGTCACCTGAAGCGAATAATTCTGCTTTAAAGAATATAGATAATCAAATTAATACTAAGGAATCTAAATTAGAGAGTGTTAATGCTAAAATATTTGGAGATAAAGGTGGTCTATTTTCTAAGAAGGCCAGTGGTGAACATTTAAAGAATTTAAAAATTGAATCTTTAAAGATTGCGAAAGAGTTATATGATTTATATTATCAACAAGATAAGTTAAAATTTGAAAATAAAATTATTTCTCTTAAGAATGAATCGTTATTACTTATATCTGATGTTGTAAGACTTTATTATAGTTATAATTTCTTTAAGAAAGAAACTTTTAAAACTGTATTTAATTTAGAGTCTTATAATGAGATTGTTGATATGTGCAACGAATTTGACGATTTTGCTTCAAATCCATCTAATATAATTATTAATGGTATTAATACATTTGAAGAAACAGATGTTGCAAATGTTATTGCTAATAAATATAGATTAGAAAATATTAATTTGGAACTTGCTGATTTAGATGAGGATAGTTTGGAAGCTCTTAAGAATAAAATTGATTTTGTTTTTAGAGTTCATAAGATTGAAAATAGCAATTTGTCAGTCGAAAAAATTTGGTTTATTGTTCAAACTGATAAGATTGTTGAAAAAGAAGAGAAAGATAAAGAGAAAAGTCAATAGTTTCTCTTTTTTTTTAATTTTCATTCGACATTTTTTGACATTTTCAATTGACTTTTAGATAATCTCCGTGTATAATTTATATTGTATTATAGTAGGGCGGTGAGTAAGGTATAGGTTTGTGTGGTTTTTCATAATGATTAGACATAATACTAAAAAAAAGAAAGGAAAGATTATATGAATAAAAGAGATAGTAAGAAATCTAAAAAAATTAGAAAATTAATTGTATTTTGTTCTCTAACTTCATTCATATTTATTGTTGCGACTTATGCATGGTTTATAGGTATGCGACAAGTTAATGTTTCAAGTTTTGAGATTGAAATTGCAAGTACAGATAGCTTATTATTATCATTAGACGGTAGTAAATGGGATACAACAGTAACTATTAATAGTGAAAACTTTAATGATACTACTAATACTGTTTATACTGGCAATGTTAATAACTGGGCTGGAATCGGAACTGATGTTCTTAAAAAAGGACTTAAACCAATTTCATCTGTAGGTGAAATCGATACTACATCATCTACAATGAAAATGTTTGAAAAAGGAAGCTTAACTGCTACTGAAGGTGGATATAGATTAATGGCAAGCCGTATTCATAACTATGATACACGTTTGAATCCAAGTGATAACACTTCTCAATTCAAAGAAATTGGTGGATATGTTGCTTTTGACTTATTTATAAGAAATTTCTCTGGTAGAGAATATTATGTAGAAGATAATGTTTTAAATGAGGAAGCAATTTATTTAACTGATGATTCTGAAGTTGTTGTTTCAGAAACTGGTGGAGTTGAATCTACTGGTATTGAGAATTCAGTAAGAGTTGCGTTTGCTCAAATAGGTAGAGTTAATGGTAAAACTACAAATGTAGGGACTATTACTGGTATTACATGTTCTGATACTACTGATGTAACAGGAATATGCCGTACTGCACAAATTTGGGAGCCTAAT
>CAKJXT010000020.1 GCA_918219625.1 Bacilli bacterium | reverse complement strand
CGCATCGCAATTGCAAAACCACTACCCAATTCAGTAAATTCCTTAATCGCATTTAACCTCTTGACAGCTATCTCAGACAATATCTTCTTCTTATCATACATTAAATAACAATATGCAATCTTATTACTTCTACCGACACGACCACGAATTTGATAAAGCTGAGCTAAACCAAACCTATCCGCATCCTCAATAATTAAAGTGTTAACATTAGGAATATCAATACCAGTCTCAATAATAGTAGTACAAAGTAATATATCAAACTCATGATTAATAAACTTATACATTACATCCTCAAGTTCATTCTTATCCATTCTACCATGAGCATACACAATTCTTGCCTCAGGTACTAACTTAGAAATTTCTATAGCCTTACTAGGTAAATCATCAACATGATTATAAAGAATAAATACCTGACCACCACGACTAAACTCCTTATAAATCGCATCCTTCAAAACCTCTTTGTTACAAGCAAGTACATAAGTCTGAACCGGATACCTATTGCTAGGAGGAGTCTCAATCAAAGATAAATTCCTAATACCAACCATAGACATCTGTAATGTTCTAGGAATTGGAGTGGCAGATAAAGTTAAAACATCAACATTATTCTTAAAACTCTTAATCTTCTCTTTATGTCTAACGCCAAATCTTTGTTCCTCATCAACTATAAGCAAACCCAAATCCTTAAACACAACATCATCAGATAAAATTCTATGAGTACCAATTAATAAATCAATACGACCTTCTTTTAAATCAGATAATATTTCCTTAACTTTTTTAGGAGTAACAAATCTATTTAAAACAGCTATCCTAACAGGAAAATTGCCAAATCTCTCTATTGCATTATTATAATGTTGACTTGAAAGAATAGTAGTAGGACACAATAATGCACACTGCTTATTAGACATAATTGCCTTAAATATAGCTCTAAAAGCAACCTCTGTCTTACCGTAACCAACATCACCACATAAAAGTCTATCCATCGGATGTCCACTTTCCATATCATGCTTAATCTCTAAAGTTGCCTTCAATTGATCTGGAGTAACAGTATATGGAAACTCTTTTTCAAAATCATACTGCAAATCACTGTCAGGAGAAAAAGAAAATCCAACAGAAGACTCACGCTTTGCGTATAGATCAAGTAACTCATAAGCCATATCCTCAATGCGCTTACTAACCTTATTCTTTATCTTGTCCCAATCTTTACCACCTAACTTACTTAAAGTAGGCTCATGACCATTACTAGAAGAATACTTAGTAATAAAATCAATCTTCTCAACTGGAATATATAACTTATCATCATCACGATAAAGTAATAATATATAATCCTTAAGTAATCCATTCTTATTCAAAGTTGTAATACCAGCATACTTACCAATACCATGATTAACATGAACAATATAATCCCCTATCTCTAACTTATTAATATCACGAATCTTACTACCTAACTTAAAATTACTATTATAATTATAATTAACACTCTTCTTATTATATAATTCAACTGTGGAAATAAAAACATAACCATTATAAATAAAGCCTTTACTAATATTTCTAACAATAATATTTATCTTACCACTATACAAATTATCAATATCAGTAAATACAATATCATCTCTACCTAAATCATCAATTAGCTTATTAACCTTATATCTATCAGGTAAGCAAACAACAACAGTACCTTTAGATGAATAGTAATCCAAAGACTCATTAATCTTATTAACCCCACCAGAAAAACTATCAACATCATTTGAACTATAACTAATCTGTTCATCCTTACCCAATGAATTATCAAAAGTCATAAAATACTTCTCACAAGAATTCTTAATATCATCAAAATCAAACATATACTTAGTATCAGAAGGAACTTCTAAACTAACGTTATAATTAAAAATCTCATCAACTAATATTTCATAACCCTTTTTTATATCATCATACTTATTAAAAAATACACAACAATTATCTAAATACCTACCAATATTTAAAACATCAGTATACTTATATAAATTCTTTTGAAACTTATCCTCAAAAGAAACATCTTTTGAACACAAAAACTCAGTAGCAGGAATAATAACAACTTCATCCACACTATCAATAGTCATCTGAGTATCAACATTAAAATACTTAATAGAATCAATAGTATCTCCCCAAAACTCTATACGAATAGGATTACTACTATTAATAGGAAAAATATCAATAACAAAACCACGAACTGCAATCTCACCAGTCTTATTAACAACACTCTCTCTAACATAACCAATATCAAGTAATCTACTAACTAAATCATTAACAACATAATCATTACCAGACTTAAGACTAATAATACTATCCTTAAAAACAGATAAACTAGGCAAAAATCTTAAATAACCCATTAAATTAGTAACAACAATATATTTCCCGCCATTAATAATCTTATTAATAGTCTCAATACGAGTAACACATAACTCAGGAGAAATCGCTAAAGCCTCACTAGTTAAAAAATCATCCATAGGAAAAAACAATACATTACTAGTATAATTACAAAGAAATTGATAAAACAAATTAGCTTCATACAAGCTGTTGCACACAACTAAACTATTACCATTATTAATATAATAATCATAAACATAAATACTCTTAAGTTCCTCATTTAAACCATTAATATATTTATAATTAAAACTATCAAATAATTTATCAAACATATTATCCCCTCCCAAACACGAAAAAGATACAAAATGTATCTAATTATATTTATTCATTAACTCTATAAAACTTAAACTTAAATAATCATTAAATATTGAAGGCATTTTAGATAAAATATCATCTAAAACTTTAATATCATCAGAAGAAAACTTACCTAAAACATAATCCTTGGTATCATAATTCTTATTATTAGAAATACCAATCTTTAATCTACAATAATCGCGAGTACCTAAATTAGCCTCAATATTCTTAAGACCATTATGACCACCACTAGATCCATGAGACCTAAATCTAATCTTACCAACATCCATATCTAAATCATCATGAATAATAAGAATATCACTAACATCTATATCAAAATAATCTACAAATCTACCAACAACATTACCAGATAAATTCATATACTCCTGAGGCTTTAAAAACATAACCTTTTCTCCAGATATATTAGTAGTACAATATAAACCACCAAACTTATTCTTATCAAAAGTAATACCTAAAGAATCTACAATCCTATCAATTGCCATAAAACCTATATTATGACGAGTCTTATCATACTCACGTCCTGGATTACCAAGACCAACAATTAATTTCAACTAAATCACCTCTTTAAATGATACTCATTATAAATGACACTCTTAGGAACACCTCGTTCCTTCGCAACCATCTTAATCGCATCCATATCACTATTTCCCAAACTCTTATAAAATTCAATATGTTCAAGGATTGTCAAGTTGTCAGGTTTTTCCTCTTTATCTGCCCCAGATACAACTACAACAATCTCACCCTTAATGTCTACCATCTGTTCAATTACACCTGATACACACCCTCTATATACCTCTTCAAACTTCTTAGATATTTCCCGGGAAATACTTATTTTTCTATTTCCCAAAACAGAAAGAACATCCTTAAGCATATCTACAATACGATGAGGAGATTCATAAAATATAAGAGTTTCACTATGAAATTTCAAATCTCCCAACTCTTTTTTACGACGAGAAGACTTACTATTCAAAAAGCCAATAAAAGTAAAATGAGAAATATCTAAACCAGAAACAGTTAAAGCTGGAACAAAAGCAGTAGGCCCAGGAAGACTAACTACATTATAACCATGTTCAATCGCACACATCGCAAGCCCATATCCAGGATCACTAATAGCAGGAGTACCCCTATCACTAACAACACCAACACTATAACTACTAGATAAATACTCTAATAACTTATCATAATTAGTATCCTCATTAAAATTATGACTAGAAATAAGCTTCTTCTTAATATCCAAATGTTTAAGAAGTAAACCAGTAACACGAGTATCCTCTGAAAAAACAACCTCTACATCATTCAAAACTTTTATAGCTCTTAAAGTAATATCATCCATATTACCAATAGGAGTCGGAATTAAATATAAAGTTGGGCTTCCATCATAACTTTTCTGGCTCATAAAATCACCTCTCAAAATATTCTAAAACCTCTTTAGTATAACTACCATCTTCATTATGAGTAATAAGTGGTGGTAAAATCTTTAAACCAGAATTACCATTCTTACTACCCTCAACTAAAATCATATTACATTCTCTACCCTCTTTAGGATAAATAAATCTTAACCTCTTAGGCTCAATATTATTCTCACGCATAACACTAATAATATCAATTAATCTGTCAGGTCTATGAACAATGGAAACAACTCCACCATTCTTAAGTAACTTACGTGATATCTTAAATAATTGATTTAAATCTAACTTAACCTCATGACGCGCAATAACCTTATACTCACTCTCATTAAAATTAGATCCAGGATTAACCTTAAAAAATGGAGGATTACAAGTAATAACATCAAAAGAATCACTCTCTACATTATTCGCATAATTATTTATATCATCATTAACAATACTAATTCTATCATTCAAATTATTAATAGAAACACTTCTTTTAGCCATATCATAAACATCAGGTTGAATTTCGACACCAGTAATACTAGCCTCTGTCTTAGTTGATAAAATCAAAGGAATAGGTGCATTACCGCAACCTATATCTAAAACATTAGTAATATTCTTATTCAAACTAACAAAATTAGCAAGCAATACTGAATCTAAAGAAAAACTAAACATATCAGTATTTTGAATAATCTTCATATTATCATAACCCAATAAATCATTAATTACTTCCACGATCAACCTCTATAATATTACCTTCAACATCCACTTTATAAGTCTTATTTAAAATATCTACGCTAATAACTTTTCCCTTGCCAGCATCAGTATCAACAGTAGACCCGACCTTAGGTAAACACTTACCACACTCTACATAATTATCATTCTCATACTTTAAGCAACACATTAACCTTCCGCAAACACCATTAATCTTAGTAGGATTCAAAGCAATACCTTGATTTTTAGCCATATTAATAGAAACAGTATCTAAATCTCTTAAAAATCCAGCGCAACACAAACTTCTACCACATTGACCGCATCCGCCAACTTCTCTAGCCTTATCACGAGCGCCAATTTGTCTCAACTCAATACGTGTTTTATAAAGAGAAGCTAACTCACAAGCTAAATCCCTAAAATCAATACGACTATCAGATAAAAACCTAAATAATAGTTGATTTCTATCAAAAGTATATCTACAATCTACAACAGTCATATTTAATTCCATATCATTAACTAATTCACGACATTTCTTTAAAGCAGATGCTGCATCTTTAATATTCTTCTTATTTTTAAGATAATCATCTTTTGAAGCAATTCTAACAACTTTAGGTAAATTAACCTTTTTATTATCCTCAAAAGGAAAATCTTTAACAGTACCAAACTCTAATCCTTTTTCAGTTTCTACAATAACAGTTAAATTCTTCTTTAAATTCATATTACCACAAGAATAATACTCAACATCTCTACCACTTATATCAACACCAACAATCATCTTAATGCCTCCATTCCAATAATAAGCTTGTCCATTAAAAGACTTATATTAACATTAGAATAAATTCTATTCTTTAATTCAATAATAAGATTAATACACTTCATAATATAAGATAAATCATAAGATGAAAACTTCATAATATCATCACGATAATCAGTTAGAAGAATACCACTATTTAATTTATAACTAATAACATCATTATAAAACATCAACATTATATCAAAAGCAAATATATAATCATCCTTTTGAATTAATTTGTTCCATACATCATTAACATACAAAATAGTATCAAGCCTATTATTATCAAAAAACTTAATAAAGTCAATAATATTATGAACCTTAGAAAGACTTTCAGGATTATTAATAAACTCATCAATCTTATCACTTTCATCATATAGCTTATTCGCAATATTATCAATCATACTATCAGTATAAGTTTCATTATTATTTAAATTAATAACCTGACATCTAGAAACAATAGTACCCAATACATTATAAATATTATCAGTAACAAGTATCGCAACAATTCCCTCTTCCGGCTCCTCTAAAAACTTTAATATTGAATTAGAAGCAGAAGCATTTAAATTATGCGCTCCATTAATAATATAAACCTTACGATTAGAACTAACAGACTTCATAGAAAACTCAACTTGCAAATCATCCATTTGCTCTTTTTTAATCCATAAACCATCACAATTAATAATCTTTAAATCAGGGCAAACATCATTATCAACTGATAGACACTCATTACAAGTACAATTATCACTATTATTAGGACATAATAATACTTTAGCAAAAGCTTTCGCAAAATCAAACCCTTTATTATAACCATTAGTATTTATAAGATATGCATGAGAACACTTATTATTACTTACACCATTCATAAGAATTCTATAAGCAATAGCTTGTACACTAGAAAAATCAGAAAACACACATATCACCTCACAATACTAAAATAACAATCAACCCAAATAATGCTGGAACACCTAAAACAGACAAACATGAAACAGTAAATAAATTAATAGGTATATTAAACCCTATAGGACTAACAACAACATTAAAACTATAAAGCAAAAACATATAAAAAACAACCCTCTTAAAAAAAGAAAATAATTTTTTAAACATATAATCACCTAGTAATAATATGCATTAATCACTAATTATTATCACTAATCTCCTTACGATCAGATAAAGCCATCTCCAAAGTAAGCATGTCAATATACTCCATATCAGCCCCCATTGGAATTCCTTGAGCAATCTTAGTAACTCGAACACCCTTACCAGATAAAACCTTAGAAATATAAAGACTAGTTGTTTCTCCTTCTATACTAGGCTTTAAAGCAAGAATAACCTCACTAACACCCTCACTATCAATTCTCTCAATCAACTTATCAATATTGATATCTTCAGGGCCAATACCATCCAATGGAGAAATTAAACCATTAAGTATATGATACTTACCTCTATAAGAACCAATCTTTTCAAATAAAATAGAATTCTTAGCCTCAGATACAACACAAATAACACTAGAATCACGAGTATCATCGCGACAAATATCACATACATCAGACTCAGTTAAATTATTACAAATACTACATCTCTTAATCTTATACTTAACATCTTTTATAGAATCAGAAAAACTCTCAATAAGTTTTTCATCAAAATCTAAAACAGATAACGAAAAACGCTCAGCTGTCTTCTCTCCAACACCTGGCAATTTCTTAAAACAATCAATTAAATTCTTAAGTGAACTAGGATAATTCATAATTAAAACAATCCTGGCATACCCTGAGTATACTTACCCATTCTGTCTGCAGTTTCCTTATCAATCTTAGATAATACATCATTAAAAGCAAGCATAACCATATCCTGTAACATTTCAACATCATCAAAAGCTTCTGGATTAATTTCTACACTCTTTGTCTTTTTATCACCAGTCATAGTAACAGTAACTAAAGAAGACTTTCCCTCAAAAACTTTCTCATCAATAGCTTTTTTTTCATCTAACATTTTCTTTTGTAATTGTTGTGCTTGTTTCATCATAGCTTGTATATTCATATATATTCCCTCTTTCTAACTATATTCTACAACATCATTAAACATATCAGCAATCTCATCATTAGACTTGCTTTCATGCTTAACAATAACTTCCTCAACATAAACATATTCCTTCTTCTTAGAATTAAACTCAGTTTTAATAACTTCCCATTCATCAGAAGAAACAGAAATAACCCTATATTTATTAGATAAAACCTTACTAACTAACTCTTCAATAATATCAACATTCTCATTAAAAGAATTAGAAACAGAAGCATTATCATAAACAAAAATTAAATACTCATCACTTGCAGCCTTAAACTTACCATCACATAAAATAGAAGCCCACTTACCATATTTATCATCTAAAACATAATCCTTAAATGTTTCAATTTTACTCATCATTTCTTTCATCAAAGACTTATTAAATCTAGCTAAAGTATTATTAACTCTTATTCTCTTCAAATCAGAATCATTAAATTTGTG
>CAKJXT010000019.1 GCA_918219625.1 Bacilli bacterium | reverse complement strand
TATTGCTTCTTTCTCCTCAGGTGTTCGTTTCTTATTTTTACCATTAATTCTACTCATATAATCCTCCTTCATATTTATTTTATCATAATAAAAATGTAGACATCTCTTTTTTGTGTGTCTACATTTATTATATCAGTTTAAAGCTATCTTTTTTAGTTTATTAATTTATTTATTTCTTCTATATTAAATCCTTTTTGATATAGTTTTTGTTTTATTATATATTTTAATTTTTCTTCATCATATTTAGTTTTATATTTATTTATAAGCTTATTGTATTCTTTTTTTATTATTTCATCATTATCTGTCGTAATTGCATTTAGTATTTCATTTATATCTTCTTTATCATATCCTAAGTTTATAAAGTAATTTGTAATTTTTTGTTTCATTATTTTATCTGAGTATTTTGTATTTGCTTTTAGTTTTTTCATTATTAATTTTTCTAATTTTTGTTTTTGTTCTACCCTATTTATTTTTTCTATTTCACTTTCTATTATGTCTTCTTGTATTTCTTGATTTATAAGATCTTTTTTTATTTTATTTATACCATCATTGCTGAAACTAATTTTATCATGTATATATGCTTTGGCGTATAGTTCGTCATTTATCAAATTTGTACTTTTTAGTTTAGTTAGTAGTCCTTCTTGATTTTTTATTTCTTTTTTATTCATTATTTCTTTTATTTCTTTTTCACTTCTCAGCTTTTTATTTATTAATTTTACTATTTCATTATATGTTTCATAGAATTTATTTTCTTCTTCTATTTTTTCTTTTAAATTTTCATCTATTTCTTTTTTATATAGAATATTGTACTTTAAGATAATATCATCATATGTTTCTATTGTTATATTTTCATCTAATCTTATTTTATATTTGTTGTTTTGTTTTTTAATATTTATTATTTTCATGTTATCACCTATTTATATTATACAACATTTTTTCTAAGTTCCCTAATTTTTTACTTTTATATTATTCGATTTTGTTGTATAATAATAATATAGATAAAATAGAGGTTGGAATATGAAAAAGATACTTATTAGTTTTAATGAAGATACAATTAATTTTAAGTATAAGATCGATAAAACTAAGCAGGAGCGAGATTTATCTAAGACACTACTTAATACTAACGTCATTTCGAATGATGAGTTGTTGTTTAGTGATACTTACTTAAAAAACAATATTAATATTATGACAAGTTTTTTAAATGAACTTGTTAAAGATAAAAAAATCAAAAAATTAGCTATTGATGAGTTTGATATTATTCCAATCGTTTTAGATATAACTAATAGTATTAAAGATATAACCCATTTATATATAAATCCGGATGTTACTATCAATTATAAGGTTTATGAAAAGCTTCTTGAAGGTTCTTATTTGAAATATGTTAATTGTTTTGAAATACCATCTTTTATGGTCGAAAAGTTGTGTAATAATGGTATAGTTGTTGATCTTAGATGTGAGATTATCTCTATAAGTAACTTTGTTTATCAGAATAAGCTTGTTAATTATACAAAGATGTATTATAGAAAAACTATTAAAATATTTAAAAAATTAAACGAAGATGATTTAAATGATTTTGAAACTTTTTGTCAAATTAATAGAAATTTAAAAACAATATATGTTTATGCATTTGATTTTGAAATGATAAAAAATATGTATATTATTTTAGAAAAAACTAATAAGAAAAATGTTAAGATTTTAATTTATCAAAACTTATCGAATACTAAACTTATTAATGAAAGTTTAAAAGAGTTAAAGATTATCAATAAGTTACTTAATAAAAATTGTGATTCAAAAATTAAGATTATTTATAGTATGGATTATATCGGTAAAAACTTTGTTAAGCAACTTAGTATTACAAATTTAAAGACATGTTTATTAATCATTGTGTTTTTAGAGTTAATTATCCTATTAAGTATTAAGATTAACAATTATAAAACACAAAAAAATGTTGATGAGATTAAGAGTATAGCTGAAGATTTTTCACAATATTTTGATGATCCAGTTGAAGAAGTGCCACCCGAGGAAACAGTTGTCGATGAAAATAACGAACCTGTAATTACTCCATATAATACTAAATATGAGGAGTCATTTGATAAATTGTTAGGTATTAACAATGATACAAAAGCTTGGTTAAGATTAAATAATACAAGCATTAACTACCCTGTTGTTCAAGCTAGTGACAATGATTTTTATTTAAACCATGACTATAATAAAGATGTTAATGCGAATGGTTGGATTTTTATTGATTATAGGAATGATATGAATAATTTAGATCAAAACACTATTATTTATGGTCATAATACTATTGGAACATCTATGTTTGCGACATTAAAATATGTTTTGAACGATAGTTGGAATAGTAATTCTGATAATTTAGATATTATATTTAATCTACCTTCTGGCCAGCATAAAGCTAGAATATTCTCTATATATGTTATAGATAATACAAATGATTATTTATATACTAATTTGTCTGATGAAGATTATACTAATTTTATTAATTTAATTAAAGGAAGAAGTATCAAAGATTTTGGTGTTGATTATACTACTAGTGATAAAATGATTACATTGTCCACTTGTAGTAACAGAGGAGATAAGAGATTAGTAGTTCATGCGAAAATAATGTAAGCAGTCAATTGTGACTGTTTTTTTATGCAAGAAAAAAGAATGTTTCATAACATTCTATATTTCACTTTTCTTTTTGTATAATGCGTATATTCCAAATGTACCAAGTAATAAGGCAACTCCTGGGATTGTATATTTAGCTATTCCTGTTCCTGGATTAGGTGTGTTTTTTCCTACTAATACATATTGACTTAAGTGTGGTAATTCTCCTACTAAGTAGTCACCTTCCACTTTTAATTTTACAACGTCTTTTTTTTCTATTTTATTATTATTTGAATCAATATTTATCATTTGAAAGGCATCATATTTTTTCATTTCATCTGTCATTTTAATTTTAAATGTGAATATTCCTTCTGTTTTTTCTGTATTGTTTTCTGATACATTTATTTCATATGACTCAATGTACTCTCCATTTTCTTTTACTAATTCTTTAATATCATTAAGTATTTTTTCAAGTGCTTCTTTATTTTCTGAGTTTTCAACTTTTTTAAGGCTATCTGTAAGTGTCATTACATTAAAAGTATATGTTTTTCCATCTTCTGCTTTAAACGAAATTGAAAAATTTTTTCCAATTTCTAGGCTGTACTCTTTTTTGTCATCAACTGGCGTAGTTGTTTGATTATCATTTCCAGTATTTGTTTGGTTGTTATCAGTGTTAGTGTTGTCATTGTTTGTAGTTTCTGGAATATTTATTTGTTCTAAATTAATACTATAATTTGTTACCCAACCTTCTCCATCTTTAGTGATTGTGATACCTTCTGGAAGATTTTCAGTTGGATATGATAAGCTTCCATTTTCTTTTTCTAACCCTACTGATTTTAAGTATGTTGTTATATCAGGATAACTTTTTTGTGTTTTTAAGCTATATAAAACATATATAAGTTCTTTTGTTATAGGTTCATTTTGTGCTGCCAATGTTTCAGCCCAAATATCTTTGTCAGTTGTCTTATAATCTACCGTATTTTCATCTGCATCAATATATCCAAAGTTCCCTTTATATGAC
>CAKJXT010000018.1 GCA_918219625.1 Bacilli bacterium | reverse complement strand
TTCATTTATTATTTTTTCTTGATACTTAGATATTTTATTATTTAATATATATATTGGTTTATTTTTAATATATTCTTTGAATAAATTATCATATATTAATAGATTGTTTTCTTCTAAATAATTTTTAATTTCTACTAATTTATCTAGTTTTATGTTGTTGTAGTTTTTATTTTCTATGTAATATATATTTTCTATATAATTTTTAGCTATATCATATTTAATATTTTCTTTTTTCATTAGATAATATATTGTTTTTTCATTATAATCAAATGTGTATTTTTTTGTTAATTCATTTAATGACATTATTTTTATATTTAATAGTTTGTTATTTAATTCTTTTATTATTCTTTTTTTTATATTATTTGGTATTACTAATATACTATTATTTTTGATATTTTCCAACATACTATCACCTTTTATAATTGTAACATATGTTTGCTTCTTAATCAATAAAAAATAACTCTTATTTAGAGTTATTTTCTTTCATTAATTTGTCTAAGTATTCAATACTTTTATCTATTTGAGTTCTTAAGTCATTTACCTCTTCTTTATAGTTATTTAGTATTGATTCTAAGTCTTTTTTCTTTCTATTAATTTTGAAAACATTGAATTTAGTATTCTCTTGTTTCATATTATCCCCCTCTTTTTGGTGTGTTATTGTAGCACTTATTTATATTTTTGTCAAATTTAGGGGTATTATGTATTTTTATTAATAAAAAAAACCAGTATTACTGGTTTTTTAGATACATTTTGGTACTTTTTTTAATATGTGAATTGCTAATTGATTTTGGAACTTTTTGGATTGTTGTTTTTCATCTATTATTTTTACACTTTCATCGAATATTGGCAGATTTGGATTTATTGGCAAATCTTGATCTTCCTCTTTTTTTCTTGGACGTTCCATATCTGTTCTTGCCCATACTTCATTTAAATTTATTGCTACATTTAGTGCTCCTCTGAAATCAACTTTGTGTATGCATATATTTTTGAATGATTTACCTTCAAAATTAATTCCACAAAGTACTGCACCATATAATGATGAGTATTCTACTGTTTGAGGGTCTAGGTCTACATTTGTTGCGCCTGTAAAATTTGCCATAGTGACTATTACATTGTCAAACGATTTGTTTTTGAAGTCTATTCCTGATAGGATAGTTCCGTTGAGACTTCTGTTTTGTATTTTTTGGGGGTCTAGGTCTACATTTGTTGCGCCTGTAAAATTTGCCCCTTCTACATTAACTCCTTTGAATGACTTTCCTTGGAAATCCAATCCATTTAGTGTTGTGTTTTTTAAACTTGCATTTTTTACTTTTTGTGGAATAATATCTGCATTTGTATCTGTGAAATCTATCCCTTCCACGTTTTGACCTTCAAATATTATATCTTTTAGTTCAATATATTTTAAAAGATTTACTCCTTTTCTTGCATCTTCTAATAATAAGTCAATTATATCTTGAATATCAATAATGCCTTTAAAATCTATTTTTTCTATTCCGTGTGTTTCACTTTTTAATAATATTTCGTGCTCTAGTAATTCTTTTTTTAATATTTCGTATTTTTTTGTTCTATCCATTTTACATCCCCTACTATAAAAATATCATTATTTCATTTGTTAGTCAATATTTTTGACTTCATTTTTCTTTATAATATAGGTTTTATTTTTGGTATAGAATGCGTAAAATACATTGTTTAGTTCTATATTGTTTTTTTCTAGTATTTTATTTACCCAAGATTCATCTTTATTCATGTCTTTTAATACTTCGTAGTCTATTTCTCCATCTAGTATTATAGGAAGCGGATATTCTGTTTCTTTTTGAAAAATTGATAGTTTTCCATTGTTTTCCAGTACTGCGTAATTTACTTCTTCTATACTTTTTATACTTTGTTCTCTTAGCTGACTTATAAGATCATCTAGACTATATCTTAATTTTTTCATTGCTTCAAAGTTTAATTTTCCATTTTTAATTATTACTATTGGTGATCCTTCTATTAATTTTTTTATTTTAGGACTTTTTAGACTTATATATCCAAATAATATTTCTATTATTACCAAGCAAAGTATTGGTATTATTGATACTAGTATTGTTGAATCGTATTGTTCTATTGAGATCGCGGCTAATTCTGCGATTAATATTGATACAATTAAATCTATTATTGATAGTTTTCCTACTTCTTTTTTTCCCATTATTCTATATACTATCACTATAAAAAAATAAAGCAAAAGCGTTTTGGTTATTATTTTAAAGTACATGTTATCACCATTTTTATTATGATGTATTCATATTATTTTATTCATTTAATAGTATTTATTAGGGTGATTTTATGAATTATTTAAAGAATTTAGGTATTTCTTTTTTATATTCTGTTGGTAGTTTATTGATTTTAATATTTTTATTAACGTTATTTAATTATATTAATTTTATAGATGGTGGATTTTTTACTTTTTTTATGATTTTTGATTTAGTTTTTTCTGTTTTTTTAGGAGCTTTTGTTTTATCAAGAAATTGTTTGGATAAAGGATGGTTTGAAGGTCTTAAGTTTGGATTTATATTCTTAGTAATTATTTCTTTACTTAATTATTTTGGCTTTAATTATCATTTTAATATTAAATATATAGTTTTTTCTATTATTATTCTTGTTAGTTCATTATTGGGTGGTATGATAGGTATTAATTTTAAAAAAGAAAAGAAATAGGTTATTCTATTTCTTATATTTATTTATAAAGTCTTCTTTATATTCTTTGAATTTATCTTCTTTTATTGATTCTCTTATTTCTTCTGTCATTTTAATTAGGAATCTGATATTATGTATTGAAAGTAGTGTTCCTCCTAATGATTCTTCACAGTTTATTAAGTGTTTTACATATGCTTTTGTATAGTTTTTGCATGTATAACAGTCACAATTATCTTCTATTGGAGTAAAGTCTTCTTTATATTTTGCGTTTTTTAAGTTTATTTTTCCATTTCTTGTAAATGCATTACCGTGTCTTGCTAGTCTGGTTGGAAGCACACAGTCAAACATGTCTATTCCTCTTTCTACTCCTTCTAGTATATCTATTGGTTCTCCTACCCCCATTAGATATCTTGGTTTGTTTTCTGGAATAAATGGTACTGAATAGTCGATTGCTTTATACATGTCTTCTTTTGATTCACCGTCGTTTGCGACTCCTCCAATTGAGTATCCATCAAAGTCCATTTTAACTGTTTCAATAGCTGAGTAGTTTCTTAGTTCTTCTATTGGTCCGCCTTGAATTATACCAAATAGTGATTGGTTTTCATTATTGAATACATCTTTACCACGTTTTGCCCATCTTAGTGTTCTTTCTACACTGTTTTTTAAATAATTATAGTCTGCGCTTGCTGGTGGACATTCGTCAAATGACATGGCTATATCGCTGTCTAATTTATTTTGTATTTCTATTGATTTTTCTGGTGTTAAAAATAGTGCTTTTCCATCTATATGACTTTTAAAGTGTACGCCTTCTTCTGTTATGTCTTTTTTCTTGTTTTTAGCTAGTGAGAATACTTGAAATCCTCCACTATCTGTTAGTATAGGGCCATCATAATTCATGAATTTATGTAGTCCACCTGCTTTGTTTACTATATCTTCTCCTGGACGTAACCATAAATGATATGTATTTGATAGTATTACTCCTGCATTTGTTGCTTTTACCTGCTCAGGTGTTAGTGTTTTAACGTTTGCGAGTGTTCCAACTGGCATGAACATTGGAGTATCTACTGTACCATGGTTTGTATGTAGTTTTCCAAGTCTTGCATTTCCATCTTTTTTTAATAATTCGTATTTTATTTTCATATTTATCCCTCGTTAATAATTATATATTATATGTATATTTTTTACAAGAAAAAAGCACTTATTGTGCTTCATATTTTTCTTTCAAATATTTTTCTATTTCTTCTAGATGCATACCGTGCGATCCTTTTATTAGAATTGTTGTATCATCCAATTTGGCTCTATTTAAATATTCTTTTAATTCTTCATTGTTATTGAAGTGTTTTCCAATATCTATTATTTTTGTGGCATCTCCTACTGTTATAACTCTTAGGTCTTTTATTTCTTTTAATGAGTTCCCTATTCTTTTATGCAGTCCTTCTGAGTGCGTTCCCAGTTCTAAAACGTCTCCTATTATAGCCATCTTTTTCTTTTTTGTGTTATCCAATACTGATAAACTACTTTTTATTGATTCTAGACTTGCGTTATAACAATCGCTTATTATTGTAATATTATTTGATAATTCAATTGTTTCTAGTCTTCCTTTAGTGCCTTCAAATGTATTTAATGCTTTTACTATTGCGCTTGGTTGTATTTGATATATTTCAGCTACTTTTACTGCTAAAAGTATGTTTGTTAATAGATATTTATTTGGAATATTGAATTCCACATTATACAATTTATCATTTAATTTTATATCGAAGTACATTTTATCTTCTATTCTAAGGTTTTCAATTATATTGTCATCTGTTCTTATGATTCCGTAGTTTTTGCTTTCTTTTACTGTATTTAGTAGTGGATCATTTCCGTTAATAATTAAATCGCCTTTTCTTAAATATTTTGTTATTTCCATCTTTGCTTTTAATATATTTTCTTGTGTTTTTAATATTCCTATATGTGATGTTCCAATGTTTGTTATTATGGCTGTTGATGGTCTACAAAGTCTTGATAATTTTTCTATTTCTTTTAAATGGTTCATTCCCATTTCTAGTATTACTATATCATTACTTTCTGTTATTTTTGAAAGTGTTAGTGGAACTCCTAGATCATTATTTAGATTTCCTTCTGTTTTTACTATGTTATATTTTGTTTCGAAAATGTGTGCGATTAATTCTTTTGTAGTGGTTTTTCCTACACTTCCTGTTATAGCGATTAGTGGTTTATCTATGTATTTTTTTCTATTTGCTTTTCCTATAGCGGTGATTGCTTTTTTTACATTAAATACTTTTAGTATTGGTGTATTTGATTTCGATATTATAAATTTATCTGTTATTATTAATGATGCTTTTTCAATAACATCTTCAATATATTTATTTCCGTTTGTTTTTTCTCCTCGCATTGCGACAAAGATATCACCTTTTTCTAATTTTCTTGAATCGATACAAATTTTTCCTACTTCTTTGTTTTTTCTTTCTCCACTAATTATTATTCCATGTGTTACTTTTATTACTTCTCTTAAATTCATTATACTCACCCGCTTTTTTTATAAAGTAATTGAATAGATTATTTGAATCCTCATTATCTAGCGATTCAGGATGCCATTCAACTCCTATAAAAAAATCCTTCTTTTTATCTTCTATAGCCTCTATTGTGTTATCTATGATTGCTGAAACGTCCATGTTTGTTTCTTTTACTGCAAATTCATGTCTTGAGTTTACTTCTATTTTATCTTTTTTAATTATATCATATAATTTAGTGTTTTGTCTAATATTAATTTCGTGATTTGTATTTTTATGATCCTTTATTTTGTGTAAAGTTCCGCCAAATGTCTCTGTTATTTCTTGCATTCCTAGGCATATTCCTAGTGTTGGTATGTTATTTTTATATAGGTATTTTATTAGATTTTTTTCTTCTTCTTGGTAATTGTCTCCGCCTTGAAAAATAAAACCATCTATTTTTTCTTTTATTTCATCTATACTTTTTATATCTATTCCTATTGGTGTTCCTTTATTTTTTACTATCATCTTGTTTATTTCTTCATTTATGTATAGTATTTTGTTTTTACTTGGAAGTATTTCTTTTCTTAGGATTATTCCTATTATGGGTAACATATTAACCTCCTAATAAAGTATATATTTTTATGATAAAAAAAGAACTAGTTAACTAGTCCATATATTTTTGCATTGATTTCATCATTTGATTCACTTGTTTTTGAGAAGGCGTTCTTCCCATTTGTGTCATCATTGCCTTTATCATTTGCTCATTTATTGGTGGATTTTGTTTCATATATTTTTTCATATAGTTTCTAGCTATAAAGAATCCTGCTACACCACCCATTATTAATCCTACTACAAATTTTAATATATCTAAAAATAGTTCCATGTTTATCCCTCCTTTATCATTTTACTAAATTTATATTAAATATTCAAGTTTTATATTTCATTTAACCAATAATATTCATTTTTTTTGAAGTTGCATAAAAATATGTATTTATTGTAATTGCTTAGTGTATATATTATATCTTCATCTAATTCTTTACATTTTATTATTAGTCTTGAGGAATTTATTATTATTATATTTTTATTTATTAAGTATTTGTTTTTACTTGATTTTAATATTGGTAATAATTTTATATATTTTTTTAATTTTTCTTTTTCAAATATATTACATATTTCATTATATATGCTTAATCCTAAATTTAAGTCTGATTTATTTATATTATTTAGGTTATATAGTGTTTTATATAGTGATTTAGGATTTCTTTTATATATTGAATATATTTCTTTTTTAATATTAAAAATATAGTATGTTTCCATTAAAAAATCACCTATATAATTATAGATGATTTTTCTTCATTATTTTGTCGAATTATATTTTTGATATATCTATTTCTATTACTGGACGGACACCGTATGAATTCGTTGTAAGTGTTGTTGGCTTCTCGTGCACATTATTTTTTCTGTATACATATCCTATTATTTCTCCGTTTGATTTAACTGCGTCTCCAGTTCCTAACCAGAACTTTCGGCTTTCTAATATGCTTTGATAATTTGTCTTGTATGCTATATATTCATTTCTTGTCAATAGACGCCCGGTTAAATTCAGCGATGTGTATGTTTCGTTTAAATAATCTATATATTCTTTTACATAATATGCAATACTATAGTTGTTTTCTCCTGGTTCTCCACAATAATTTATCGGGTCATATATGTTTGCAAAGTTTGTATTTTCTATTCTATATTCTGTTAATAAATATGGGCTTCCTGTTGCTTCAAAATTTACCCAAAATGCTGTTTCTGAAAATTTTACAGGGTAATCCTTATTTTCTTCACCTTGAATTCCTTCTGGCATATTATTGCTCATATAATTACCTACATTTAGATTTAATTTTGCTAGCGCAATTATTTTTGTTCCTGTATTTTCCATAACATAAAAATGTTCTGTTCCTATTGCGATTTCATCACCTGCGGTTTTTCCATTTGTTCCTGCAATTAATATTATAATTGGTGGATTTACTATTTGTGTAGATGTTGTTTGATTTGTTCCATCATATGATATAACTTCATTTTCTCTATATTTTATTGAATATTTCCATACCCAGTTCCCATTTGTTGCATCATATACTAATGAT
>CAKJXT010000017.1 GCA_918219625.1 Bacilli bacterium | reverse complement strand
TTCATCTGGATAACCTCTATATGTTTTCATTATTTTTAATCTTAATTTATTCTCATTATCATCATTTAAATTGCCATTTACAATTATATCTTCATTTAAATCTAATTCTTTTAAGGCATCATTTAATTCACTATTAAATCTGTTAGAATTAAGTTCACCTTTTAAAAACTCTAATATCATTTCATTTTCATTAGATTTTTTTAATTTCTCCATACTCTCACCACATTTTCTATTTAATTTTTATCTAATTCATTAATATAATTATTAAATTCTTTAAAAGATAAATTAGGAACAACATCATAAAATTCAGTAACAGGTCTAGCTACTCCATCTGCCATTTTAATATAATATTCATTAATCTGTAATATCGCATCGTCAACACTATCAAATTCATAAATTCCTATTCTTTCCCAATTAGGATGTTCTATCTGATAAACCTTACCATTCATAAAATACAATAAAAAGCAATGCATATGTTCATCAGCCTCATCATCACTAAAATCAGAGCCTTCATAAACACGCGTACAATACATATGCGATTCTATATTTATCTTATCAAACAAATACTTCATTAAAAAGACCTGCTCAATACACGTACCCAATTTATATTTTAAAACATCATCCAAGCTTAAAGTTCTATAAAACTTTCTAAAACCTTTTAAACTCATTATATGTTCGTTATTATCACTATCTAACCAACCATACCTTATATTTTTCTTCATAAACTCCAAAATATCATTAGGAGTTTTAATATTATTAATTTCTTCAGTCATAAAATCCCTTTCTAGGGCACATAAAAAGGCCCTCTAGTAATAGAGAGCCAAAAGAAATCATTTAACCTAAAAAATTATATAGTTAAAAAGAGTGCAATTAACCCACTATTACTATCAAAATACTCATATTTGTTGTTATTTAATTTAATCATGTTAATCACACTCCTTTCCAATTGAAAGGTATTTTAACATAAAATTTATAAAATTACAAATACTTTTTTCTATTTATTTCCAATAATACTTTTTTATATCATTCAACAATGACCTTTCCTTCAACATTGCATATATAACAATTAGGGAAAATTTCTTTTATTTGTTTTAGTGTATTAGTATCTTTTTCTATAAAACTATTAACACATATTCCCTCAATCAAACTACTGGGTATTCCAAATAAAATCGCTGATTCTCTTCTTGTTTCATATGAGTCATAATTATGAAAACCACCCTTAACATATTTATCATAAAACCATTTTGGTAATATTTTTTTCTTAATATTTTCATCTAAGTCATCACTTTGAATTGAATTATTTAATAATTTAGTATTGTTTGTTCCATTTATAATAAAAGACATAGTAACTTTCTTATTAGTTGGTAAGAATCTACCTTCTTTTGTTTGATATACTTGCCATTGAAAATAATCCAAATTTGTTGTTTTTATTTCATTTTCTATTTGATCAAAAGCAACTACATTTTCAATCATACCTTCTCTTGTTTCATAAAAAATAGTACCACCAGTATATTTTTTAATATAATCACCTAATAAAGTTTTCTCCTTTATATGCCAAAATTCACAAGTATATGGTTTCTTTTGATTGCTATACTCTTTATCATAAAATTCTACACCTAATAAGCCATTATTCTTAATTTTAATAAGTTCTTCTGGTTTTATTTTAGTACCATGCATTAAATAGTTTTTACCCAATTCTACATAATCTCCAACATTATATTTTTTATGTTCAATTGGTAATACATTAAAAAACATATCAATTTGTTCATAAAACTTTTTCCTAACAACCTTATTTTTAAAATACTTATTTACTAAATTATAATAAAATTCCTTCTCCATAAAAACCTCCATAAATATCTTAAGATTTTTTTAAACCTTATCACATAAATCTAGTGTTTATATAAATCAATCTGTCTCTATCTTATATATACAATTATAACAAAAAAAGACAAACTTTTATATAATTTGCCTTTCATTTATTTAATTTATTCATAAAATCAATTACTTTATCATAATCTAATTTATTTTTATTATTTAAAATATCTAGTAAATCATCATGACTGTATAATTCAACTAATTTATTAAATAAAAATCTATAATTTTCATATTCAACATAATCGACATCGTCTAATATTGTTTTAATAGGAACATTAAGTTTACAATTATCATACTGATGAGCTAAATAAGTTGCAACACCTTCTGTTAAAAAGTATTCATTAGGATAATTATAATTACATGATTGACTATGACAAGTATGTACAAACTCATGTAAAATTCCCTTCTTCAAATCATCTACTGTTTCATTCTTATGATAATCAATTTTTTTAATCTCTTTTAATGATAAATAATCAATTCTCGAATACTCATCATTTTTATTATTTTTAGAACTTCCTGTTGCCCAAAAAGGCATATCATTACCTGTAATTCTTTTTAATTCTTCTCTAAATATATCTGAATTATCCCATAACTTAATAATTACTTTTTTATCCATCTTACTAATATTGAAATAATTCATTACATCTTTGTAGTACAACTCAAAATAACTAATTATTTCTCCTATATATTTCTGATCACATTCATTATAAAATATTTCAATATCATCATTAATTATATGTTTTAACATAAATGTACCAACTTATATCAATTTTTTCTCAACATATTCTTTTAATAAATTGAAATTATAATCAGATAATTTTAACATAAACCAATCTCTAGATGGATAAAAACTAAGACATAAATATCTTCTTCCTCTAACCTTTTTAAATTCTACATTTTCCTCTAAATTAAGAAATTCTATATCATTTATAAGTTTTTCTAACTCACTTGTTAATAATGTTTCATCACAGTATTCGATTTGAACTGTATCACCATTTCTTACAGCGAAATAAAACTTATACCAATAACTACCATCGGCAATTCCAGAAGCGCTAGATTTAGTAAGTTTAATCTCTACCTCACTGCCTTCATTAAACAAGAATAATCTATCCTGCATTCCATTGCCTCCCTTTGCAGCTATTAATTCATTTATAATTTCTAAATATTTCTGATACATCTTGTATTTAACCATATTTGTACCTTCTCCAAAAGGTGAAGGCTGATCCTTTATTTGTTCATATTCTTTAACTTTTTGTTCATAATCTTTTTTTATTGAATAAAGTTCTTCTATAGTTCTTGTTTCATTAATTCTCTTAAAAGAACTATCCGACATCATTTCCATATTATTACCTCCATTATTTTTTTAATCCAGATGAATTAGTCTTATCATCAGCTTTATTATAAGTAGATAAAAGTAATTCTAATTCTTCTAAAGATTTATTTTTTAATTGTTCTTCTGCAACATGCATATCCCATAATCTTTTATCTACATCCATATTTGTTTCAGGAAATTCTCCATTATTCATCATTGCAACTACTATCTCATTTATTACTTGCTTTTTTCTAATCAAATCCTCTTGTGATTCATCTTTTTTTATTTCTTGTTGTTTTGGCATTTTAATATCATTAAATCTAATGCGTTCAGGATGTATCTCAAAATAATCAACTAATGTTAAAAAGTCTTCCTTACTGATTGGAATACCAAGAGTTGCTATATAATTATTTGTAACATTCAAAATATATTTTCCATCGACAGTCCTTAAACAATTTGGATTATTTGGATCAATAGATGTTATGTCTGGAAATTGTTGTAGTAAACCATCAATAATTTTTTTAGCATTTAAAGTTATAACTTCTTTTTTTGAAATATTAATCTGATTATTCAAATTATTGCTTTGAGTTTGTTGTTTTATATATTCCTTTTGTACTTCTTTAAATTTACTATAAAATAATTCATATACTTTTAAAGTTACTTTTACAATTTCTAATTGTTCTAAAAGTTTTCTATATTTATCTTCTGCATTTAAAAATTTAACATCATCGATTGTTTTCTTATATTCTTCTTGCTGCTTCATAAAGCTAGAATATATATCAGGATATTGTTCTGATACAAGTGTTGTAAAATGTGAACCTATAGATTCAAAATAGATTGAATTAATTTTTTTATTTAATTCTTCCAATTCCTTTTCAATATTACTTATTTTAATCAAAAGTTGATTATCATTATTATGATTTTGTTTTGAAGGAACAGGACCATCAAATAAAATATCTAAATCACTAATCAAATCTTCAATATCAGCATCCAATGGGTCATCGTCTGTACTATTATTACCCGGATTAGTAAAAGATGAAGAAGAAACATCTATTCCCTTTAATAAATCTTCAATTTGTTTTGCTTGTTCTGTCATCTGATTACCAACATTTAAACTATTACCACTAGGGCCTATAAATCTCTCATCAGTTTCATTATCAATAATCCATTGTCCATCAATACTATGACTACGATTTCTTTCTAAACTCATATTATACCTCTTTAATTTTTCCTTTTAATAATCTAATTCCATAGCAATTAATTCTTGAATAACCTTATATAATTTTTCTTTATTTTTTTCTTTAATAATTTCATCTATCATTGGCAGATAATTATATCTTTTTAAAGAAACAGAATCCGTAGAATCTTTTATCAAAAATGATAGATAATAATCTAATTTAGAACGATAAATTCTTGAATTTTGTACCCACATGTTATCTTGTAGATTTCTTAATGAATTAATCCATTCTAATAATATTTTCTTTACATTATTAAGTAAATCTTCTTTTTGAATTGAAACAGTTTTATTATCATTAATATCATTTTTTAGTTTTTCTTTTTCCTCTTTATCCATTCCCTCAGTTAATATATCAAATACAAAATCAAGCTTATTTAAAGCATCTTCGCGATTATTAATATTAAAATCTTTTACAATATCCTTAATTCTTTCATTTTGTTCAGGTGTTACATGCATATTATTTATATTTATATTCTTTGAATTATTGTCGTTATCATTTAATAATTTATAAAAAGTATTTTTATCTAATAATTCAGGTTTACTATTTTTATTATAATCGTTAATACTATTTTCACTATTTTGTTTTGTATTTGTATATAACAAAATTCCATCTAAAGATGATTCATATACTTTTTCAATAATACCATCATGATTTGCTACAAAATACAACTTTCTATCAGAAATATCTTTTACTTCAATTATATAATGATTATTATTTTCACTAAAATGTATATTTGATAATTTACTTGAATCAATTTTATTTTCTAATGAATACATATTAGTATGAGATATAACATAAGGCATAATATTATTCATTACATCAATATTTATCATTTTTTCATTCATAAATTATTACACTCCAATCTAAACAACCTTAAGTAACTTCAATATTATAAGCAATATAATAAGAACAATAGGAACAGCTACACTTATTTCCTTACCTGAAAATTTACTAGACGCAGCTTTACCATCATCATAAAGTTTTTCCTTTTCATACCAATCTCTT
>CAKJXT010000016.1 GCA_918219625.1 Bacilli bacterium | reverse complement strand
TTGATATATAAAGGTTTCGCTAATGCGAACAATTATTGCAAAAAATTAACTAGCATATCACTTGCTAGTTTTTTTCTTGAATGAAAGGAAAGGTGTGGTAACATTATGGCAGATATTAGGATATACAAAAGAGGAAAAGTATATCAATATCAATTTGAAATAGCATCACAAGAAGGAAAAAGAAAGTATATCAACAAGAGTGGCTTTAAAACAAGAGCAGATGCTCATAAGGAAGGAGTAATAGCTTATAACAATTATTATAATGTTGGTAAGAAGATACAAACACAAGATATGTCTTATTCAGATTTTTTAGATTATTGGATAGATACATATTCTAATTTGAATTGTAAGTATGCAACAATTCTTTCTTATAATAATATTATTAAGAATCATTTGAAACCAAATATTGGTCATTATCGAATATCTCAAATTGATTCTAAAACAATTCAAGAATTTATAAATAGTTTATATGTTAAATATGGATTCTCTAAATGGTATCTAAAAAACATATTAAAAGTAATAAAAGGCTCGTTTAAGTATGCGTATTATAATTTAGGATATATTAGTGATAATCCAGCAGAAAGAGTTCATATACCAAAGTATGATGTTGTTACTGGAGATCCAGCTCATATATTTACTCAAGAAGAAATAGAAAGGATATTAGATCGATTTAAGGATACACATTCAATCTATTATTCATTTTTAACAGCATATTATACAGGAATGAGAGTATCAGAAGTATATGGATTAACTTGGGATAATATTAATTTTGAGAAAAAGACTATAACTGTTAATAAAAATATTATTAAAAAGAATAAATATGGATTACCTAAAAGATATTGTATAAGTAAAGGACATTCTGTTGAAGTATGGAGTTATGGTACTTGTAAAAATCCTCAAAGTCAAAGAACAATATCTATAGGAGATACATTAGTCAAAGCATTAAAAGAATATAAGAAACTTCAAGAAGAAAATAAAGAATACTATGGAGATTCTTATCTAAAACATTATGAAAAAAGAATAATGAATGAATATACAAATAGGCCTGAAATTAAAATAGTTGATGCTAAGGCAGAAATAGAAGTAGATCTACCTGAAGCTAAATTAGTATTTGTAAGAGCTAATGGGGATTTTAGAGGAACTGAATCACCTAGACATGCATTTAAAGTTATTAATTATGAACTTGGAATACCTTGTAGATTTCATGATTTTAGAGATACTCATGCAACTAGATTAATAGAACAAGGTGCTGATATAAAAGCAGTATCTAAAAGATTAGGACATTCAACTATAATGACTACATATAATATATATGT
>CAKJXT010000015.1 GCA_918219625.1 Bacilli bacterium | reverse complement strand
TAGTTCTTCTATGTGTTCTAGTGTCATTAGATCTTTTGTGCTTAGTGGATATTTGTCTTTATTTATTGTTTTATTATTACTTATTACATCATATGGTAGTCTGCAGCATCCAGCACATGCTCCTCTATTTCCACTTCTTCCTCCTATTAAACTACTCATTAAACATTCTCCTGAGTAACTTATACATAGGGCTCCATGAGTAAATACTTCTAGTTCTATATTTGTGTTGTTTTTAATTTCTTTTATTGTATCTATACTTGTTTCTCTAGCTAGTACTACTCTTTGGACTTTTTGTTTTTCAAAGAATTTTACTCCTTCAATATTGTGTACATGCATTTGTGTTGATATATGTATTTCTAGATTGGGATATGTTTTTCTTATTAAGTCAAACATTCCAATATCTTGTATTATTATTGCATCTACATTATTTCTATGTAACATATCTATATAGTTTATAAAGTCTTCTACTTCATATTCATATATTATTGTATTTACTGTTACATATACTTTTACACCATATATATGAGCATATTTTATTGCTTCTATTAATTCTTCATCATTAAAGTTATTTGCGTATACTCTGGCTCCATATTTTTTTCCACTTAAGTATACTGCATCAGCTCCTGCTTCTATAGCCGCAATTAATGATTCAATTGATCCTACTGGTGCGAGTAATTCTGGTTTTTTCATATTTATCACCTACCTTATTATAGCATAAAAAAACAGATAGTTTTTATCAGTTTTTTTATCATTATCGAATTGGATTTTTTGTACGTGGTATGTTTGCAAGTTTACGTGCCTTGCATCTGATTACAAAATCAATTATTCCATCATAAGCTTTTCTAGAGTCTTTTTTTATCGTGTCTAAGATGTGTTTTCTATTTTCTTCAGACATACATGCAACATATGCATTATATTCATCTTCGGATACAGGCTTCATTTCTTCGAATTCAATAAGAGCTGCTTCGCTTTCACCTAGACAAATTATTGTTGATTTTGAATCTATTTGTGCGTTTGTTCTATATGTGATTGTCATGCCAGTTACTAGTTCCCTTACATTTTCGCTTTTGTCTTTATAGACTATTAATTGTCTCGCTTCTATTACATGTGATAATAACGCTAAATTGCCGATCAAGTCTTCTTTTTGTGCGGTTGGAACCCTTACATCACTTTCTTCTGAGTATATCACGTCTTCAAAAGCTTTTTTATTTTCTTCTTCATCTGGTGTTCTTAACATAACTTTGTAACATTTCTTATATCCTGGTAGTTCTTTTTTTTCTGATTTTTCAGGTAAATTTTCATTTCTATTTTGCGGAGTTGCTGTCGATGGTGTTAATGCATCTCTAATTGCTATTAATTTTTCTTTTAGACTCATATTTTTTCCCCCTTTGAAAATTGTATTTATTATATATTAAATTCTTAATTATTTCAATAATTTTAAAAAAAATAGTCCTTTTGGACTATTTTTATATTCTTAAAGTTTTTTGTCTAGCTGGTTCTTCATAATCATTCCAAAAGTCATAATTGAAGCTTTGGTTTATAACTGTTGGTTTTGATTCTATTTTTTTGAAGCCATAGTTAGCTAGTTTTTTAGCATCAGAATATGTTTGAGGATAAGAAGCAGCTTTTAGAGTTACAACAACTATTGTTCTACCATTTCTGTTATACACTGTTACTAATGTTTTTCCTGCATTTGTTGTTGAACCATTTTTTCCACCTTTTATTCCTTCTATGTAGTTATCATTATTTGGATTTAAGGCAGTAATTATATTATTTATTGTTATACCTTTTTCAATTGTATATGTTCTTGTTCCCATTATTTCTACTACTTCTTTGCAGTTATTATTTATATATGCCATAATCTTTGCCATATCTTCTGCAGTTACTACATGTTTTTTATATTCTGGTTTCGCATCGTCATTTCCATATGAACTAATGAAATTACAATTATTGCATCCCATTGCTTTTGCTTCTTCATTCATAAGATCAGCGAATTTCTTTCCGGTTTTCTTTTCGATATATTCTTCTAATGCAACTGTAGTACTATTTTCAGATCTCATTAATGACATATGCATAGCGTCTTTAACTGATACTTCATTTCCTACTTTTATAACTGGAATTAAAGCTTTTGTTGTTCTTTCAACATTATATCCAGATCCTTCTAGTTTAACAGCTTTTTCGGAGTATTTTACTTTGTCATTCATATCACCATATTTTGCAACTATATAGTTTGTAAGTACTTTTGTTATACTTGCTGGATTTAATTGTTCATTTCCATTTTTACTATATAGTATTTCACCTGTATCTGCATCTAATGCTACACCGGCATATGATGATATAGTTATATCTTCAATTACTGGTTGTTCTTCTTGATTTGTTTCTATTGGTTGATTTATTTCTATTGGTTGTTGTATTTTTTCTTTTGATATAAATCTTTTGTAGAAGTCTTCATACATAAAGTCTATATCTACTGCACAGTCATATATTCTTTCCCCGCCAATTTGGAACATTCCTATATTATTGTTATTAATATTTAAACCAGTTAATCTTCTTTCGTGTGTTGCGCTTGTATTCACTAACCAGTTGTCACTTTGAAATTCAGGTAATAGTTCATTATAATTTATCACATAACTCATTGTGTTACTGTCTGTGTAAAGATGAACTATTGAATTTGGTATTTCTGATGTGGATTTTAATAGACTATTCAATATTTTAGTTTGGTGTGATTTTCCATATTTCTTAGCATTATCGAATATTCTTGAAGTTGCTGAATATTCAAAGTCTATAAAAATATTATTTGTGTATGTACTATATCTACTTGCTATTTCATTCGCTTTTTTTATTACATTTAATTCTTTTTTTACTTCTTCTTCAGTTATTGCTTGTGAATAATAGTATATAGCGAATGGAACATTATTGTTTTCGCATGTTTCTATAAGTTCATTATATTTTGATAATTTAGAGTTATAAAGTGTTCCATAGTGCATTTCACCGGTTCCATATCCTGTTGCGCCACATTTTATTATTACATATGATGGTTTTAAGTCTTCATTTGATGATACATAACTTGAATTATTGTATGGCATTCCGTTTTTTAATATTTTGTCCAATGATTTAGGTGATGTACCAATATTTATATCTATTCCAAAGTATCCATTTTGATTACCAAATGTTCTAAAGTCTACTGTACGAAGATTACTATTTATATTATTTTCTACTATTTTTAAGTATTCTTTTGATGCCCAACCATCTTGTCCGTCAGCTGTTTTAACTTTTACCCATTCTATGTCTCCTACTCTAACTGGATTATCATAGTTTTCTTGTGTTGAAGTTATTGTAGATTTATTTGGTATCTTTGTTAATAATTTTCCATCTTTTGATGCATCCTTTCTTATATTTAGATTTCCTGTTTTTAAATTTACTTGTAGATTTATTTCTTTTTTAGATGGCTCTTCAGTTACGGTTGTTTGTGTTGTTTCTTGTTGTTCTATTGATGGTATTTGTGTTGTAACTTGCATATTATTTAAATTATACTTTACTTGATTATTAGTGTAATCTTCACCTATTATCCAACCAAATTCTGTTTTTCCTGTATTTTCATTTTGGTATGCTACATAATACCATCCGTATTGATTATCCCTATATGGTTGCACATTATCAATTACTTTTACTTCATCACCTTTAGTTATTTGCGATGGTGTTTCATTATTGCTTTTTCTTAATTCTAGTGAGTCAGCCTCTACTATATATGCTTTATCATTATTCATGTCGTAATTTACATAGAATAAATTATCCTTATTTATATATCCATATACAAAGCAATCTTCATTTACTGTTAGTACTTCTTTTCTATTTTCATAATTATCTGATGATGCAAGTACCATACTAGATTCTCTTAACGAAATAGGTGTTTGCGCTTCATGATCATATGTTTCAAGTGGTACACTTTCTGGAATAGAGACATAGCATATATCGAAAATACTATCTTTTGTTTCGATTGAATCGTAATAGTTTCCTGATAAATACTTTTTTTCAATATATCCATGCGTTAAATTTCCGTTTTCTGCTAATGTGACTTCTTGCATCGTTTTTGAACTTAGCCCATCAACAATAGCTTTTGTTTTATCAGTAAAATGGTAATTTAAATCATTACCATCAAAGTCATATAGTTTTATTTTATCATCTTCTAATACATCTACTAAATAAAATTTTTGTGTATCATTAATTACTTTTTCTTCTAACATTTTTTTTAATCCAACAAGCGATAATCCTGCAAATGCTAGAGCTGTACATCTTTGTCTTGTACGCTTGCTTAGGTGTGTTAGCCTATATCTTAGCAAGTACCATAATTCTTTCATTTCACTCTTTTCCATATATAATCCCCCTTTTTTTTCCGGATATTTTATCATATTAGCATATATTTGTCAAACATACACTTTTATTTCAAAAAAAATAGTCCTTTTTGGACTATTCATTTGGTATTTTATTAAAGTTATTTGTAAGACCTGTCATTAATCTTTTGAATCTTTCACAGTTTTTATTTAAGTTTTGTCTTTCAGCAGCTAATTTTTGTTCTTCTATTTCTTTTATTCTGTTGAAGTGTTCTTTTTCTATTTCGAATTCTTTCTTTGAGTTATCTATTGTTTGGAATGCTAAATCTTTTTCTTTTTCTAGTTGTTCTTTTTCTATGTCTAATTTATTGAATTCATTTTTAAGTTTTTCTTCTTCTACTTCTTTGTATTTTGCAAAGTTTGCTTTTTGCATTTCTAGTTTTTCTATTTCAACTTTTAGTTTTTG
>CAKJXT010000014.1 GCA_918219625.1 Bacilli bacterium | reverse complement strand
GGTATTAAATATGAAGATATAGAAATGTTTGAAATATTCTTGCCAATATTTAATAAAGTGTGTTATCATAGAAGTAACGAGGTCGATAAAAGATTAAGATTATTTTCTTGTACTAGTTATGAAGAAATGTATAGTATAGTTGATAAAGATGATCCTAATTATTTTATCATTGAAGAATTGAGGCGATTGGGTATGAATAACAAGTTTGTTGATGAATATGATTATGAGTTTGTTCAAAAGAAGCTTATGAATTCTATTAAAGATGAGGGTTATGAAAATGGTAAACAGGATGGTGAAAAATCTAAACAAATTGAAATAGCTAAAAAGTCGTTAGAACAAGACCTTGATATTAATGTTATTTCAACAATAACTGGTTTATCTGTTGATGAAATTAATAATTTGAAAGCATAGAAATCTATAGTTGATAAGGATGATTTTAATTATTTTATCATTGAAGAATTGAGGAGATTAGGTATGAATAACAAATTTGTTGATGAATATGATTATGAGTTTGTTCAAAAGAAGCTTATGAATTCTATTAAGGATGAAGGAAAAAGAGATGGTTATTTAGAAGGAAAACTTGAAGGGAAACTTGAAATAGCTAAAAACCTATTATCTGAAAATATAGATATAAGTGTAATATCAAAATTAACCGGTCTATCTATTGAAGAAATAAATAATTTAAAATAAAAAAGAAAGAATTAATTTTCTTTCTTTTGTTTTAATAAATATATTCCTAAAGCAGTATATATAATTATAAATATTAAACTTATATATGTAGGATTTATAATTATCTTTCTTATTATTTTTGATACGCTTTCATTATATATAAATAAGTTTTTAATATTTAATAGTCTTATATATATAAATGTTATAAATAGAGATATACTTGATGAAAATAATATTATATGAAATTCAGTTTTTCTAAATATTTTAGCATTGATAATTAATAGAACTATTAAATCTACAATAAATAATAATAGTAACATGTTATTTAAATTATTATATTTATTAAATGTTTTTGATTCTTTTTCAAAAGTATTTAATAGCCTTATTTCATTTTTATATGTAGATGTTATTTTGTCTGTAAATTTCTTTTTTACATTTTCATCTATCTTTATATTTTTTTCTTCATAATCTTCTATATTTTTATTAATGTTTTCCTTTATTAGTTCTGTATTTATTGATGCATGTTTTCCTTCATAAAAAGCATTAATAAATTGTCTTGTATCTTTTTTTATGTCTTCTATTGTAAATGTACTTTGAATAAGTTCCTCTTTTAAATTTGATTTTCTAGCTATATATGACATTGTGTCTATCATTTCATTGTATGTTGCTTCATAATAATTATTATCTATTTTTTTAGTTACATATTTTTCATTAAAAACTGTTATTTTCAAAATAAACATTGATGTTATGAAGAACAATAATATTGATTCTATTACTAATAAGATGTTACCTATTATTGGTCTTAAAAAATATTTCATGATTCACCTACTTTGCATAAATTACTAATCTATCTGTTTTGTATCCTTTTGTATCAGGATATGTTGTATATAGTATTAGTGATTCTTCATCGTTTTTAATTTCTATTGATTTACTAAATTCATCTGCATTTTTAATTCTTGTTTTTTCTACTTTATATTTGAATGTACCATATACTGTTTTAATTACTATTTCATCTTTTGCTTTTAATTTTGATATATTTTTTAAATATTCATTATTACCCATTATTAAGATTGTTCCGTTGTCGCCTGGAAAGTATGATTCTTTATGATGAAGCAATCCATAATTTAATAATGTTTCATTACCTATATATATATTTGTTTTGATTTTTAATGC
This sequence comes from Bacilli bacterium, assembly GCA_918219625.1. Next base: position 8,385 of record CAKJXT010000014.1, on the reverse strand, counting down.
TGGTATTTCTAAAATTCCCCATACACCTTCTGATTTTGGATAGTTTGTTCTTTCTTTTTTTTCTATATTTATTTTAACTTGTTGTTCTTCTAATCTTTTGATATTAATTATCCTTAGTCCTATTATAACTAATGTTACTGATATTACTACTGGTATTAATGTTTTGATTATTATTTTGATTATCCTGTTTTGCAATATTTCCATTTTGTACCTCCATTAATACTTTGTATTATACTCATAATAGTTTGTAAAATCAATGAATTTGAAAAAAGTTATTAAAAAAAATAAGGTTTCCCTTATTTATTTATCATATTTAATAGATTAATTTTAAACATATCTTTTTCAGAATGTTGTTTTGATATCATTACACCTTTGTATGTTACAAGTTCTGATTGATGTCCTTCAGATAATATATCTTCAGGTATTAATGTATCAAGCATTACTATTTTGTCTTCTTCATATACATGATATCTTAGTTTTATTGTTCCGTGTACTTTTTTAAACAAATCATCTGTTGGGAGAGAAAGTTCATATGTTACACAACCTTTTTCTTTATCCTCGGCTACTACTTCACCTAATAATTTTCCTTCCTTTAAAGAAGGATAGTAATCAAAGTATAGTTTTTTATATGCTAACATATTATATTTTTTTAATGAACGTTCCAATTTGTGAAATTCATTTTCATTTATATATTCAAATACATATACTTCCTTCACTTAAATAACCCCCTTAAAATCTTGGTATATTTTATCACTTTATTTATTTTTTGTCAAATTTAAAATTCACAGGATGTTTTCCCTACCATAATATATGATTGATTTAATAATTCTTGATTATCTTTCGTACTCCACTTTATGTCAGTTTTTGCATTTGTCCTTTTTCTTGTTTGATACCTATAATATGTTACATCTTTGTATTTATCTACTTCTTCTTCATAATATACTGTTTTGTAACAAGTATTACCTGATAGACTGTATCCTTGTGGACATGTTGGTGCTGTTGAACTTTGATCTATATAGTATATTTCATATTTTTTACATTTGTCTCCAATTTGTTCATATTCATATTTTGTAGTATTATCTGGGCACTTTTTTCGTTGCAAATCTATTGTTCCTACTTCTTTTCTTATTTTACATTTTTTGTTACCTACATCTATTGTTCCATTAGGACATGCTGGTTTTGATGTGGCTGGAGTGCTTTCTTGTCTGGATCTTTGTTCTTTAACTTTTCCATCTGGTTCTTGTCTTGTTTGTGTTTCAACATTTGTTAAATCATCTTTTTCTACTTGTTCAATTTGCCACTCACTCCACTCAGACCATTCTGTATATCCACCTTCAATAGTTTTTTCATATTGATATATACATAGGAATTTATCGTCTGTTAGGCTTATTATTTTATCTTCTGTCTTATCTGTACATTCTAGATGTATTTTCATTTTTGTGTCATCTTTTTCAATGTATGACGCAGTATTACAGGATTCTCCTTTGGAATCAATTAATTCAGCACTTAATCCTTCATCAATTAATTGTTGAAGTGTTACTGTACCATTTTCTCTAGATGCGAAATATTCATTTCCTGATATTTTCATACTTTCTATATTTTGATTAAATGTGCTTTCTGCTATATCATTTAATCCGTTTTCAACTTTACTTTTTACATAGCTTTTTTTTGGAAAAAAGAATATGTAGATAAATACTAGTGTTAATATTACTAATATATTAAATATTATTGTTCTTAGTTTTCTGCTGTCACCCATAATTACATCTCCTATTTTATGTTTATTTTTACTATTGTAGAACCGTTGTTATTATATAGAGTTTTATATTCTTGGACAAGTTTATTTTTACTAAGTGTTTTATGTACCTCTTGTCTTAATATTCCATTTCCTATTCCATGGACTATTATGAATATTTCATTTTTGATTTTTAAATTTTCTTTTATGAAATCATTTACATATACACGTGCTGTGTCTCTATCAAGACCATGAAGATCAATTTTTGGCAATGACTCTGTAAATATTATTTCCTTTATCTCCATATTTAACCTCTACTTTCTTATATTGTAGCAATTTTAATATATTTTGTAAATAAAAATGGTAATTTTTATTACCATTTTACATTTATTTTTGTCCTTCTTGCCATTTTTTATATTCTTCAAGGTCTGAGCCTATTAATTTTATGCATGTTCCTATGACTAATGTGTCGTCTAAGTATCCAACACCTGGTAGTGTATCTGGGATTATATCTATAGGCGCTAACCAATATAGAAGTGCGCTTATAATCGCAATGATTGATCCAATTGGAATACTTGTATATTCTTTCTTTACATAGCTTTTTAGCATCTGCACTAATATTGGAATCATTGCTAATGTTGTTCCTGCAAGTGGGATTAGTTTTAATTTCTTTTCTAGTCTTTCTAGGAATTCATCCATTTTATCTTTGTCATTTAGTATTTTTTCTGCTTTTTTATATCCTTTTTGTAATGTTTCTTCTGCATCTTTTTCTGTAAAATCTGTCATATTAACCATTTAACCTTTCTACTATTTCATTTATTTTATTTATTAGTTCTTGTTCGTCAATATTTATTTTTTTGTCTTTCATTAAAATGTTTCCGTTTACCATAGTCATTTCAACATTATTTAATGCGTTATGACATAGGTTTGTTATTATATCTATATTAGGAGCAGTATTTATATCATTCATATCTAGCATTATTATGTCTGCTTTTTTGCCTATTTCAATGCTTCCTATAATGTTATCTAGACCTAGTGCTTTTGCTCCATTTATTGTTGCCATTTTAAGTACTTCATATGATGACATTACTGTTGAGTCTTCATATTTTCCTTTTTGTAATAAGTCAACTACTGACATATGGTAGAATAGATTTAAATTATTTCCACTTCCTTGTCCATCTGTTCCTAGTGCGATATTTACATAGTTTTTATATTTTACTATATCAGCTATTCCACATCCTAAGTCTAGGTTGCTTATTGGATTATGTACGAAGTGTATATCTTTATCTTTAAAATATTCTAGTGATTCATCGTCAATAAATGTAGCGTGCGCAAGTATAAGTTTATTATTTACTAAACCAGTTTCTTTTAGTACTTCTAGAGGGGATTTTTTATATGTTTCTATAGTTCCTTTTATTTCATCTCTATTTTCACAATAATGTATATGAAGCGGTATATTTAGTTTTAAAGCTAGATCGCTACATTTTTTTAGATATTCTGTATTACATGTATATAATGCATGAGGCGCTACTGAGAATTTGATTAATTCATTGTCCTTATTTTCGTTATATAGTTTTAAAAATTCATCTATTCTTTCATCGCCTTTACCATCATTATCCATTAAGCATCTAGTGAACAAGCATCTTACTTTTGTTTCTTTGAGTGCTTTTAGTATTGCGTCACAGTTAAAATACATGTCATTTGAGCAGGTTGTCCCTGTTTTAATCATTTCAACTATTGATAATAAAGCTCCATAGTATGTATCTTCTTCAGTCATTTTGTCTTCTATCGGCCAGATTTTTTTAGTTAACCAGTCTTGTAGTTTTAAATTATCATTTGTTCCTCTAAATAAACTCATTGGTATGTGTGTATGAGCATTTATTAATCCTGGCATTACTATTTTATTTGTTGCATCTATTAGTTCATCATAATTTCCTTTATAGTCTTTTGTTATATCTATTATTTCATCATCTTTTATTACAATGTCTACATTTTCATAAATTTCCCTTTTTTCATCCATTGTAATTACTGTTCCGTTTTTAATTACCTTAATCATTCTATCACCATACTAATAATAACATATTTTTTATTAAAAAGCATTTATTTAAACAAAAAAACTAAGAAATTCTTAGTTTTAATACATATTATTTGAATTTTCCTTTTTCTCTTTGAATTCTGGTTTTAATTTATATTCTTTTAATATTATATTTACTACTTCTTCTGGAGATAGTTTTTCATTATTGATTTTTAAATGGTTAGGAAACCATATTTCATCTTCTTTTGAATTTAATCTATATTTAGTTTCTCCTTTTATTAGATTATTATTACTCCATTCTATATCTTGTTTTGACTTTTTCTTTTCCAGTCTATTTGGAGTTATATTTCTTTTTAATCTTTCTTCTAAACTTGAGAATAGCTCTATGAAATAGAAATTTCCTCCTGATTCTTCGAATTGTTTTTTTAATTCATCAAGTAAATCTTTTTCTTCTGGTTTATTAAAATCTGTAGCGACTGTAAATATCATGCTTTCATTGTATTTTATTGTTGTATCAAATGCAGCTCTTCTTATTCTCCAATTAAAGTCTTTTTGAGATGGTGTTGCGAATCCAAAAATCTTATCTGATACTTCAATTGAATCATGATTTACCATTAGGTTATATCCTGTTTTCTTTTTTAATTCTTCTGCTACTGTCATTTTACCGACAGCCATTGGCCCTGTAATTATTACTAAGTTTGCCATATTATCACTCCTTTATAAATGCAATCATTTTACCTCTTTCATTTTCATATTCATCTATTATTTTATATCCATCTTTTAATATGTTTCTTATTGAATAGATATTATCGCTATGCGCTTTTGTAAACATGTGTTGTTTACCTATACTTTTTGCATATTTATTTATAACTTCTTGCATTTGCGATTGAAGTCCATTACCTACATATTCTTTTCTGACCATTATTGGTCCTAGACTTCCTGTTATAGATTCATCGTATTCTACGTTATGTTTTTTTAATGACTTATTCGTTGTTGGTATGTAAAATACTGAACATACTGGTATGTCTTTATCATAATACATCCATATTTTTCCACCATTACTTAAAATATCTTTTATTTCTTCTTTTGTAAATGTTCCTAGCCATTCTGGATGTTCCATGTTATCTCTAACATATTTATATAAATATAGATATTCGTCTAAGTCTACATTTTCACTTATTTCAGTTAAATCTTTCAGCTTCATTTTTATCACCAAATAAATCATATCATAAAAAGACTAGTTTTGACTAGCCTTTATTGTTTGCTGAAAAACTTATTTTATTTAATAGTTTTTCATTTAATAATAGGATTATTAAAATTACTATTGTGATTATTCTTACTATGAACCATATAATTCCTTTTTTATCCATTGTTGCTCCTTCTTCGTAGTATTCTTTTGGATTTTTTTCATCGTATTTTATTTTTATTGTTTCTTTTGCTTCGTCAGTTTTTGGGATACTTATTGTTATGTTTTGTTTTCTTTCTTGTTTGTCTGTGAAAGTATATACACAGTCTTTAAATGAACTTTCTCCATCAATAATATCTTTTTCATATACTGCAGTTGCTTCTACGTAATCTTTTGCTTTTATAGTTTGTTTTATAATAAGTGTTTCTACTAGTGTTAGTAACAATAAAATAATAATTATTATTATGATAACTGCTTTTTTAAAAATCATTTGTCCTTTTTCTATTATATTTGATACTTTTTCTACTGCTTCATAATTGATTGAATTTTGATTATCTATATTATTTTCTTGAGTTTGATTTTTTCTATTATTTGAAGGCTTTTCGATAATTCCAAAATAAACTATTACTGCCGTAGCTATTAAACTAACTATTCCTGCAAATTTACTTGTTGATTTTTCATATTCTGTTTTACATTTTGTTGGATTTGATGAATCATAATATACTATATTTTTGTTTTTTTTAGGGTATGAACTTGTACCTTTAGCTTCACATTCGTAATTATTTCCATCCACTTCAAAATAATAGATTGGATTGTATATAATTTTATCTTCACTATCGTAATTTTCGTTTGGATCAATTTTATATGCTCTTGTTTGACTATCGTATTTATTTGTATTTCCAACAATAAATGTTAAATAAATACCTATTGTCCCAAATATCAATATGCATAAATATAATAATAACGATTTCTTTTTGTTCATTTTTACCACCTTATCTTTATATCATTGTAGCATATTATTTAAAAAAATAAAATATATAAAAAGACTAGAATTTCCAGTCTTTAATTGTTTTCTATTAAATCATTATCTTCAATATATTTATAATTTAATGAGTTCTTGTTTGAAACTGCTTTTATCCTTGTTACATTTTCGTATGAATTTCTAGCATCTTTTGCAACGCTTCCACCACGTTTAGCGACACTCATATTTTCTGATAGTCCTTTTGGATGCTCATTTTTAGCGATATCGCGAGCTGTTAATTCACCAATGTTTGTTAAAGCTATTTCGATATCGGTCATATTATCTCTTAAGGATTCTTTTCTAAGCCCTTTATATGCTTTATATTCATTTGCTTTCATTCCTGACCATGTTTTGTATATTTCGTTTGTAAGCAATGCATATTCGACTGGTTTTTCGATACCACCGTCTTTCCATATATCAGTTAATTTAAATCTATCAACGATTCCAATTAATCGTTGTTTAATCCATTCGTCATTATATCCTTTACTGCGATAATAATTTACTACTCTATTGGCAGCAATTTCAGGATCAAATACTTCATCTATTCTTTCTTTGCCTAATCTTGCAAGCCATAATTTAAATGGTTCTGCTTTAGGACTTGGAACAGATTCAATAAGTCTTAGTATTCCTTCTGTATCAAGAGTATCTGTTAGATAGTTTTTTTCATCTTTTTTTGATTTCATTTTCAGTTGTACGATTTTTTCGTACAACTGACTTCCCTCATTTATTAAATTTTTCTTTAAGTCACTCCAATACCTTTTCGGTATAGATGCATCAGTTAATGCACTTATAACATCGATTACACTAAAATAATATTCCTCCTTTTCAGCATCCCATACACTTCTGATTTCTTTTCCTTCAAATAAATTTGATATTGTTTCTAATTTGTTATTCATTCTTTTCCTCCTTTTTTGAAATTTTCAATTCATAACCAAGAACTGACAATAATTTTGTGAAATTACTGATAGACATTGAATGCATATTTTTTTCCATTCTAGCTATTGTTGATTGTGCGATTCCGATTTTTTGAGCTAAATCGTTTTGACTCATATTTGATTCGTGTCTTATCTTTATGTATTCACATATTAATTCAAATTCTTCGTTATTAATTGTTTCTTTTGCAATATTTTTCATTTTATCTACCTCCTAAATCAATAATAGCAAATATGCATATCATTGTCAATAAAAAAATAAACATTTTGTTTATTTTTTTAACATTTAGATTATTTCACTTCAATTGTTTGGATATATTTTATATTAATCATAGAATTGTCTTCAAAAACGATAAAATTATCATCATATGCAACAAGGATTCCTTCAAAAGCTGTTGTGTATAAAGCACGAGGCATTGAATCGCTATATAATGCAACTCTTACTTTGACTTTTTTATTAATTAATCTTTCTAACATCATTTCTCCTCCTTGTTAGTATTATAACAAAAAAGACTAGTATTTCTAGTCTTAATTATTCTTTGCTTTAATTGCAGCTTGTACAACTGCACCATTCAGGATGGTGAAATTTATACCTTTTTGAGTACTTTTTAACCATTTAAGCATCCCTTCTATTACAGTTGTATATACTAAATATCTAATTGGTACTACTAAAACTAAAACAACTTTTTACATCATTATCTTTTTTATATAATCTATATTGTTTTTTTCATCTTTTTCTAGTTTTAAAACAAAATTAAACTTATCAACTTCTGTACTTAGAAAGTAATCTTTTTCTGGAAATACATCTTGCTGATTTACATCAAAAAATTTACTTCCAGATGTATACTTTAATTTTTCAATTTCTTCAGTCAAGTCCATCGGGTTGTTTTCTAAAAGACTTTTTATGTAATATGCACATAAATTGTCTTCTTCAGTTTGACTTTTTGCTTCTAATCCCATACAAACTAATGAAATATCATTATAATTATTTTGTTTTATATAATTTGCAATTGCCTTTGCATTAACTAAGCTACCAGTTAAAATAACATCAGCATTACTTGCGTTTGCAATTCCTTGAGTTCCAGCACTTGTTGTGTGTACAACAGTTTTACCACTAAAATCTACATTTTCAATTTGGGAAGGAGAATTACCATAATCAAATCCAGGCATAATTTTGCCATGTCTTTCCCCTACTAAAATGATATTCGGATTTTCTTTTTTATAATTATATGCTATTTCAGCATCTCCTACAGGAATAATCTTATCAACGCCATTATTCATTAAATATGCTTCTACAGTAAATGCTCTAAAAACATCAATAATAACTGTTAATCCAGTTGCTTGCTTTGCCCCCTCAACCATGTGCAATATTTTTATATTCATCTTAATCACCTACTACTATTATACCATAAAAAAGACTAGTTTTACCTAGTCTAATTTATTATTTATTAATTCTTCTTCGCTTTAATTGCAGCTTGT
>CAKJXT010000013.1 GCA_918219625.1 Bacilli bacterium | reverse complement strand
TAGCTTCAGTTCCATAACCCTTATTTATAAACTTTGGAGTAAGACAAATACCCATTTCAGCACGCCCATCATGAACACGCATTAATTCAATATTACCAACAAATTGACCACTTACTCTCTCAATAATTGAAAAAACTAAAGCACTTTCTTCTAATTCTTTATTAACCCAATTTACTTCATTTTCATATGTATAAATACCTTTTTTTGTAGAAATACATTCTTGTATCATAGGATCATTTATCATAATCAAATAATCATCAATCAAATCTGTAGATACATTAACGAAATCTAAATTATCACTTTTAAAAAAGACATTACTCATTTATATCACTCCCCATTTCCTTTACCATTTTATAACAATAATCAATAATTTCATTCTTATTATCTTTAACAAAATCAAATAATCTTAAAGATACAACCTTAGCTTTATTATATTGTAAAGTTGAAATAACACCTTCTCTATAAGCAGAAATCAAATCATCCTGATCAATCATATAAACATTACCATTATGTAAAACAACATCAACAAACAAATCATCAAAACAAGGTTCAGGTTCAAGAATATTACCATCAGTAACGTCAGAGTACATTTGAACTAAATTATCATTATTATCAAACATAGCTGTAATCCAATAATTTTCATCACTTACAGCAATCTGTAACCACTTATATCCATTATCCGCAATAGTATACTTACCAAAATTGTTATCAAGAGTTAAAGGTTCAGTAACTTCATCTAAAATAAGTAACCCTACAACACATTCTTTATCAAAGAAACTAGAATACTTCTTAAAAAATCTGCTTTTAACAAGTCTCTTCCAATTAGAACGATTCATAAACTTTTTCTTAACTTCCATACTACCATCCTTTCTATATAATAACATGATTCTATAGAAAAATGCAAAAAAATACAGAATCACATATAAGTGACTCCGTATTCTACGTGTAAGTATTAAACTCGGGATAGCTCGTTAACCTTATATCCCCTCACTTGATAAATATTATACACAAATAATTTAATTTGTCAAATCATTCCCATACCTATTAATACAAGAAGCAAAATAATTAAACAAGAAAATATAATAAATAATAATTTATTAGTCTTACCATTAGACTCACATAAATTAAAACAAAATCTACTCTTACATGGATAAAATAATGCAATACCTTTCTTATTAAATAAATCTAAAACAATATGACTAATAAATCCACATAAAAAAGGAATTAAAACATTATTACCAAATCCATAAGATAAAATAAAAGTATAAATAAAACATCCTAATATAGAATGAGTAAAAGATCTATGACTAGTCTTACTACCTAAATAACCAACAACAACAAGTAAACAGACACTAATAATATAATTAAAAACAATATCTATTTTCTTAACTTCATCATATAAATCTATATCCAAAAAATATTTAATTAAAAAATACATAACAACAACTGTAATAAGTGATGTCATTAATCTATCAAATAACTTATCAGTTGTAGAATCTTTAAGATCAACATCAGGTAATAATCCACCTAATGTAGCAAACCCACAAGTAATAAGTAAACTAGATATATTATCAGGTCTTACCAATCCCAAAGCAATCGCATTTGCGCATACAACATGAGTCTTCTTCTCCATATCATCACCATATATAAGTATAACATCTAAAAAAGAAAAAATCGAGCAAAACTCGATTTTAACCATTGATTACCTTTTTTTTCATAACTCCACCCATCACAGAAGCGAGTCTAGCACGTTCATATTGAATACAAAATTCCTTTTGATCCTTTTTAACAACTTTACCATTCGCATTAGTTTTAAGTTCAGAAACAAACCATACTTTCTTAGGAACTTTAAAACCAGCAATTTTACTCTTCAACATACAAATAATATCATATTCAGTTATATTTGAAGAATCAATTACAACTGCTGCTGCAACCTCTTGATTTCCCGAATCATCGATTTCAATTCCAAAGACACAAGCGTCTTTTACAAAAGAAATAGAACGCATTGCCTCTTCAACTTCTGAAGATTGAATATTTTCTCCATTTCTAATAATCATATCTTTTTTTCTACCTACTATTTTATAATAGTCATTTTCTCTAATTGCGAAATCTCCAGAATGAAAATAGCCATTTGAATCATACATCTCGTTTGTAGCGTTTATATCTCCATAATAACCAACCATAACATCTGGACTTTTTACAACAATTTCACCTATACAACCATCAGTAACCTCGTTATCATCATCATCAACCACTCTCATATCTACATAATCAAATTTCTTACCAACAGTATTATGTCTAACAGATGCATCATCAGAAACATATGACATTGTATCTCCGGGAGCAAGTTCGGTTTGACCATAAACACTATTGACTCTCATTCCAAACACTTTGTCAACAATGCCCATCAATTTAGGTGAACAATTAGCGCCAGCCATAATTCCTTTCTTTAAACTAGTAATTTTACAACCTGTATCATTAATAAATTTTTCATAAGCATCAATCAATCCTTCAAAATGTTTAGGTGCACCATTCATACAAGTAACACCATATTTATGAATCATCTCAATCGTATCATAAGGTTTATAAAGGGCTGGAATTATCATTTTTGTTCTATGCGTCATAGCTGAAGACATAGAAAGAGTCATACCAAAGCAATGAAACATAGTAACAATTATACCCATAGTATCATTTTGACTAAGTTCAAGACCATCACCAATATAATTACCATTATGAATAATAGCCTCATGCTTTAGCATTACAAACTTTGGAGCACCTGTTGTTCCAGAAGTCGGTAGTATTATCGCAATATCATCATTATAAACATTGCTTGCCATTTTAGCTTCTTCTTCATCACTAATAGACTCACCATTACTAATAAAATCTTCATGAGATATACAACCATTTTGATTAAATCCGACAGTAACTATATTTCTCAAATGAAGAAATCTACTATTTTTAACGCACCCATTATTTATTTCAGGTATCAATTCCTTCATAGTATTCATATAACAATTTCTTGAATGACCATTACTCATAATTATAGTATCAATATCACATTTTTCAAGAACATGACGCATTTCATTAGAACGATTATCTTTATTAATAGGAACCGCAATCGCTCCAATTTTCTCTATAGCAAAAAAATAAATAAACCACTCAGGAGTACTATTCATCCAAATACCAACATGACTCCCCTTTTTAACCCCTGATTTAATAAGTGCTTTCGCAGCCTTATTAACTTCAACATCAAATTCTTTATAAGTATAAGTTTTTTCAAACGATGGATTATCAAAATCAATAAAAGTAAATATTTCTTGATCTGAATCTCCGTAAATTAATCCATACATAGTTTTATCACTACACCTAGAATCTATATTAATATTTTCATCACATATAATATCACCATCAAAGTGAATTATTTTTGAATCGTTTATACATTTATCCTTACAATCGCAATCATTAATATCAATCATCCCAATATAGCTTCTAAAAACATTAAAAATATTTGCTGTATCGCCATTAACAAACTTCGCACATACACGAATACGTCTATCAGAAGAACTGATATAATTATATATTTCTTCCATTTTCTGACGCGAAATAGTATTACTAACAACTATATCTATACTAACATCATCAATAAAAGAACTTATAGTATCAATATCACTAATATTATCACACTCAACAATAACCTTTTTAAACCCATAATGCTTAATATACGCAATAGTATCAGAAATATCATTCAATCCTTTTACACATACGCTTATTATACTATCTGGTATATTAACCCCCTTAATATATATTTCATCACATACTTTTCCAGTATGAACCATTTTAATTTGTTTCATTTATATCATCCTCTCCATATTTATTTTTTTAAAACTAATAAATGCATAAGACGTAATGATCATCAATAAAAACTTTAATCATAATTCTAACTATACATTCTATATCTATCATTTTAATCATCCTTTCCAAACAAAAAACCTATTATCCAAAACAGATAATAGGCATAAACACACTAATAATTAATTAGCACGACAAATAGACCTATCATCTGTAATAAGAAGTAATAGGTTTAAGAGTAAACTATTATTAACAAAACTATATACAATAACCATAGGTCATATCTCCCTTCTATAAACAAAAAATAGAGCCAATACCAAATGTAGTATTGACCCTATTAAATTACTTTTTCCTAAGCAACACAAATAGACCCATTACTACATAATCGGTTTAATAATAAGTCTAATAATAAATTATTAATTCTAAACATATTATTCATAGGTCTATCTCCCTTCGTTTTTAATAATATAGCACTATTATAAATATATGTCAAATATTTTTCAAATTATCTACTTTTAGATACAAAACATTCATATGTATCTTTATAAGTTTCTAACGATTTCTTAACATCAATACTGTATTTTACAATATTCTCTTTATAATTTTCATCATAATATTCAGCAATTCTAATACCACCTAATGCTTCCATAGTTCTCCAAGAAGCAGGATTATTTAAATCAGCATCTAATAAAACCGTATCAATACCACAATCAAAACATACTTTTAATCCTAAATATAAATTAATCTTATTATATCCATTTCCTCTTTCGGTTGGTCTAATACCATAACCAATATTACCACCATAATTTCTTAATTTTTCGTTTAAGCTTAACCGAATATTAATCATACCTATAATTCTATTATCACTTTCCCTTACTAAGAAATAAGTTCTACCCGGAACACGTTCTTCATTAGGAATTCTAGAATAATCTTCTTCTAACTTAACAAGCCATCCTTCATAATCATCAACAAATCTATCCAATCCACCAACTCCATTTATATCAGATTTATATTGGATGTTTTCATTGATATAATCAATCGCATCAGCCTTTCTAGAAATAGATGGCACTTCTAAATAAAACCTTTCCATTTTAATCACTCCCTCTCTAGATTTACCGTAAAAAAAAGCACGGTAATCACAATGTGACTCCGTACTTTTTACAAGTTCGTGTAGGCAAAGCCCGGGATAGCTCGATAATCTTATATCCCCTCACTAGAAAAATATTATACACTAATTTAATTATTTGTCAAATTTAACCCTGACAAATACTTTCTTGCCCTTTTGAATTATTAAGTCATTTTTAAAATCTTCTATAGTAAATATCCTATCAACATTATCCTCTTTAACTTGATTAATACTAATTCCATTTTGCTCTATTAACCTTCTTGCTTCTGACTTAGAAGATACTAAATTAACCTCTAAAAGTAAATCTAATATATTAATTGGAACACTAGAAATAGTAACAGTTGGCATATTATCCGAAATACCCTTATTACTAAATAAATCTAAAGCAGTTTCTTGTGCTTTTAAAGCCTCATCTTCGCCATGAACTAACTTAGTAACCTCAAAAGCAAGAACTTTCTTAGCCTCTCTTATATCTTTAGAACACAACTCTTTAATATCAGATATTTCCATTCTAGTAAAGAAAGATAAACATCTTTCTACATCTTCATCAAAAGAGTTAATCCATGCTTGGTAAAAATCAAAAGGAGTTGTCTTATCTCTAGACACCCATAAAGTACCACTAGAAGTCTTACCCATTTTCTCTCCATCAGCCTTAATTAACAAAGGACAAGTCCATCCAAATAAAGGATCAATCTTAACGCCTTCGCTAAAACCAATCTTACGAGATAAATCAACACCAGCTAATATATTTGCCCATTGATCAGAACCACCTATTTGTAATCTACAACCAAACTCTTTATTCAAATGAACAAAATCAAAAGCCTGCATCAACATATAACCCATCTCTAAAAATGTTAAACCACCATTTTCAAGCCTTTTCTTATAACAATCAGCATTAAGCATAGTATTGACATTAAAATGAACACCAATATCTCTCATAAAATCAATATAATTTTTATCACAAATCCAATCCGCATTATCAACTATAATAGCCGGGTTATCTCCATCAATTCTTACAAATCTTTTAACAAGTTCCTTTACTTCAGCTTTATTATGAATAACTTCCTCTTTTGAAAGCATCTTTCTCATATCACTCTTACCAGTAGGATCACCAACTAAAGCAGTTGCGCCTCCAACTAAAATAATCCCATGATGTCCAAAATCCTGTAACCATCTAAATAAAGTTAAAGCAAAGAAATGACCAATATGAAGACTATCTGCAGTTGGATCAATACCTAAGTAAAAAGTCATAGGCTCTCCATTAACTAAATCGATAATCTCACTTTCATGAGTTAAATCTTTAACATAACCTCTTTCTTTTAAAATATCAAATAATTTCTTTTCCATAATTTCCTCCTAAATAATTTGTACAGCTAATTAAATTACGATCACCAAAGTAATAATAATCACTATCCATACAAATCACCTCCTAGAAAAAAACGAGCAAAACATCCAAAAAGGACGAATTGCTCGTGGTACCACCTTTATTTGTAATAAATTATTACCTCTTATTGATAACGGATACTATCCGACTTAAAATCATCATTTGTAATTCATTATTCTATTATTATCTATTTTCACCAACCATAGACTCTCTATAAATTAAATTAAAATAACTACTTTGAATGAATCGCTTTTTAATTAACCACCAAAAGTATAGCACTTATCCACTTAATTGTCAAAAATTGAGTTAATAATATCATCTATATATATAATAGAAGACTCATTAATCGCAAAACATTTTTTACCAAGATCCTTAAACGAGGCACCACATGAATATAATTTTTTTCTATCAATCAATATAAATCTATCATGAAAAGAATCATTATTTATAAATTGAACATTACTATATTGACTTTGATACTTCTTCTTTAATCTTTCATCAATATTTTTAGAAACAATTATTATTTTTTTATCAATATCCCTTAATATATCCAACAATTCCTTATTTGCATAATTATCAATAATAATTATTTCATTACGTGCTTCATTAAAAATATCTAATAATACAGAATATGCATCATATATATTATCCTTAAAAAATATACAATTTTTTATAATATCTTTAGGATTAAATTTATCAAACAATTCATCAATTCTTTTAGTATTTTCATCGACTTTATCTTCTAAAAGTAAAAATCTACGTGGTAAAAAATCCATATTATAATTAATATAATGTCTCATCTTAACAAATGTATCCATTATTCTAATAGAAACCTCTGTTGCCACTTGTGACTTTAATATTGTCGCAAGCATATAAACACCTTGCTCAGTAAAAGCCGTATGACCTTTTCTTGAGCCACCTTTTGAAGTCGAAATTTTCGACTTCAAAGATTGGTATTCTTCTTCTGATATTCTAATTAAATATCTCATTGGAAATTTTTCAGGATTATTCTTTACTGCTTCATTAATTCTTTTTGTTTCTACATGATAAAGTTCTGCCAAATCACTATCTAACATAACCTCAACTCCATTAATCTCATAAATCATATCCTCAATATTAACTTCTTTTTCTACTATTTCATGCATAAATATTCCTCCTTTACAAAATCAAAACAATTTTCAATTTATTCATCATCACCAATAACAAAATTCAAATCTTCTTCTGTTGGTAAATTCTTCATATAATCAGCAGGTAAACAATCAAATATTTTATATTCACTTACTCCTACTGGTTTATTTATATACTTTAATGTATAATCAACTATTTCATTATTTTTACTTTTACACAAGATTATACCAATAGATGGATTATCATTCTTATCTTTTACTTGTTCATCTAATGCCTGCAAATAGAAACCTATCTTACTGCCATATTCAGGAACAAATTCATCCGCTTTTAATTCAACAGCAACATAACATTTTAACTTAACATGATAGAAAAGTAAATCAACATAAAAATCTTTATCACCAACTGTTAATTTATATTGATTTCCAACAAATGAAAAACCATCGCCAAACTCTAACAATACATTTTTTAATCTTTGTAACATTTTATTTTCTAATTCTTTCTCTTTAAAATCACCAGACATTTCAAGCAAATCAAAAACATATGGATCCTTAAGCATATTAATAGCTAAATCACTATTTTGCTTTAAAGTTAAATCAAAATTACTATGTTTAGTATTCTTTACTTGTCTAAAATATAAATTTGTTTCTATTTGATAAATAAGAACACTTTTAGACCAACCATACTCTAAACACTTTTCCATATACCATTTGCGAATATTTTTATTTTTAACTTTTTCAATCAACGTAACATTGTGTTTCCATGGTAATTGTGCACCTAGGTGCACAAATTCTAAATCTTCATGATATTCAATATAAAATGCCTTCATATATTTCAAATTTCTTACTGAAAAACCCTTCTGATTTGGATATGCCAATTTTAATTCAAATGCCAATTTATCTAAAAATTTATTTCCCCATATAGAATTATCATAAAGTACTTTGCCAATTCTATAATACAAATTAACTAAACTAATATTCGCACTCAATATAATATCTAATTGTGTTTTACTAATATCCTGTTTTATATCATTAATCACATCATTATATGTTTTATCAATATTTTCTTTTTCTACTATTTCATTCATAAATATCCTCCTTTACAAAAATAATAAAAAAAGAGATACTTATCCTAAAATAAGTATCCCGCATACATGCAATCTTTTTATCTTACCCTAAAAAGAGAACCCTAGTCGACCAAATTGTCATATTAATTATCGGTAAGTATTAATACAAATATATTTTAACAAATATAATATTTAACGTCAAGTTTATTTTAAAATTTTTACTATTTTTTCAATTGTAATAAAACTTTATAATCTAGCAAATCAAACTCTTTCTCGTAATCAAAATCATTCATTTTATCAAAAGATAATGTAGATAATGTTTCTCTAGCTATAGAATCTTTATAATTGTTAAGCATTTCCACAACTTTAGAATCATTAGATACAATCGACAATTTTACTCTATCAACAACATCATATCCTGCTTCTTTTCTAGAAACCTGACATTGTCTCAATAACTTTCTATACATGAACTCTTCATATAATTCATCATCTATTGTAACATCCAAACCAACGAATTTATTAGAATCCATTACCCCTTTTATACCGTTTTTATATTTATATTCAACCTTTAAAGTATCATGAACAAGTTCCATGTCACCAAGAACCATTTTATGATTATTACTATACTTTGTATAAAGTTCTTTCATTTCATCATTATCAAGATTAAGTAATAAATCCTTAACATGATTAACTTTATCCTTATAAGTCATTCCAGCAACCTTAAATTCTAAAACTAAATAAGGAGTACATAATGACTTAGTATCAGATAAATACTCTATATCTTTAACATTTAACTCTTCACGTAATATCAAATCATACTCATCTAAAGATATATGATTAAAGCCACATAAATATAACTTTCTTAAAGGTTGAGTTAATTTTAAATTATTCTCATTCTTTATTCTTAAAGCAAGAGTAACTATATCTCTTACCTTATCAGTTTCTAAAAGCAAATCATTATTATAAGAATCAGCCTTAGGAAAACTAGATAAATGAACAGAACAAACTTCACTAGGTTCAACCTTTAAAACTAAATTTTGCCATATATAATCAGTCATAAAAGGTATTATAGGAGCCATAACCTGTAAAGAAGTTTTCAAAGCACTATATAAAACTTGATAACAAGAATACTTCTCATCATTCATTTCACTCTTCCAGAATTTCTTTCTATTTATCTTTAT
>CAKJXT010000012.1 GCA_918219625.1 Bacilli bacterium | reverse complement strand
CCAGTTTTAATAACTACACCTTTTCCTTGACCACTTATAACATTACAACCCATTAAACATATATTATTTATATCTATAGGATCATTAGTTTTACTTTCTATATTGATATTCTTTTCTACTGCTGCACTTTCACCAGTAAATGCTGATTGATTAATAAATAAGTCTTTACTTTCAAACAAATATAAATCTGCTGGTATAACACTTCCTGCACTTAATGTAATAATATCTCCATAGACTACTTTTTCTTGTCTTATTTCTTTTTGTTTACCTTCTCTTATAACATCAGTAAATATCCTTATTTGTTCTTTTAATTTTTCATTAAATTTATATGTGGACCAATCTTGACTAAACCTTATAATAACACTTATTAATGTAATACCAAGTATTATAAAAGCACCTATTTTATCATCTGTAATAAAATCAATTGTGGCAAGTAAAAATAATATTAAGACAAACTTATCCTTTAATGCTTCAAACATAAAATATAATGGGGTTTTCTTTTTTCTATTAGTTGCGATGTTTTCTCCATATTCTTCTAATCTATGACGAAAAGCATTTATATTTAGTCCATCTTCATTTGTTTTAAATAGTTCCATTATTTCTTCTTTACTTTTAGAAGATAATTCTTTGTACTCTAAATCATTATTCATTATTCTCACATCCTACAATTATTTTACCATAAAATTAAATGATTAAATTATTGAATGTGACTTAATTTGAAAAGACTAGATTTCTCTAGTCTTTTTTAGTTTAATTACTTATTGTTTTTTGCTTTGATTGCGGCTTGTGCAGCAATATTACTTGCAACACATGTACCCTATACAATGGGACAACTTTCTGTTATTGACTGATAAAATGTTTTGATCATCATAATATCTTAATCTTCCGATACTTTTATTTTTTTCATTATTTTTAACACATAGTAACCTATTTGGTTTTCTTATAATAGCCTTTTCTACAGATTAATTTATCAGTAGCTGCTAATACACCAGGTAATACTAGTAAAATCAATAATACTGCAACAAATGTACCTTGTGATATTGTTTCACATATTTTAGCCGCAATAGCAGATGCAAATCCTGCAACTACTAATGTAACAATTATCAAAATTGATGAAGAACTAATTATAGTGTGAATAGACCTATTGTAGGCATCTATTATTGCATCTTTTATACCCATTGTTAATCTTGACTCTCGGTAATACTCAGTATATACAATAGCATAATCTATTGTTGCTCCCATTAAAATGGCTTGAACTATTAAAAGTGAAATAAAATATACTGAACCGCCAGATAGAGATATAACACTCATGGTAGTATATACTGCTGTTTGAATAATTAAAACTAGAACCATAGGAATAATTAAATCTTTAAAAGTGAATGCAACAACAATAAATATAAATATCATCGTTAAGATTGTTATTCTATTTAGTTCACCATTAAATGTTTTACCCATTTCTACTGCCATTGGAGAGTTACCAACAACATAGATATCTTTTTTATCACCAATTTTATCATGAATATCATTTACAAAATCAAATGTTTCCTCTTCTTCAAATGGATAACTTGTATTTAATACTATTCTAGAATATTTAGGTGATACTATCATTTTTTTTGATTTATCTACAGTCTTTTTTGCATCAATTATTATGTTTCTTTTATCTTTATCAATGAAATTATCAAATCTAGAATCAGTTAATATGTCATCATTTATATAATTGATAAATTCTTCTATTGTCATTTTCCAAGAATCATTGTACTTATTACTACTTCCATAATACATATAAACTAAATCAATTAATGATTGATCTAAATTATCACTTAATACTTTCAATGTATCAAAAGTTTCATTTGAAGTATATTTATAATTATTTAATGAACTACTCATTAATTTATTAATTGTATTAAGTTTTTCTTTCTTGCTAGAATCAAAGTTATTTGAATAGTCTTTATTATTCATCACATTATTTAAAATAAAATTAACATAGTTATATAAAGATATTTCTTGTCCGTTTTTTATATATTTTGAATTGTATAAACTAAATAGTAAACTCATTTTTTCGTTATCTATTCCAAAGAGTGAACTTAAATTAGAAGCACTATATTTTGCATTACTTAATGTACTGTTCATCACTTTTTTTACTAAGTTTAATTCTTTTAATTGTGATAAACTAATCTTACTTTTTAATAATTCATTATTAGAATTATTTATTACTAAATTAGATAACTCTAATGGAGTTAATTTTGTGTTTTTTGTGTTATAGTCATATACTCCATATATCATTTTAGTTTTTTCTTCACTTGTACCTGTAATACTACTAATCTCTTTATAACTATATAAGGTATTTGTATTATTTACAACCTTATGTGCTAATCCTAATTTGTCTATATTACCGTTCATATATTTCAATAACATTTGATTATTTTTATTGGTATAAATAAAATTAACTAGATTTTTAATTGAAATATTTTTTAAATTGTTATTTTTATAATCGTAAATACCATATATAAAACTTACTAGATTTTTATCTTGAGATAATGCATCACTTAAACTATTAACATCATATTTCGCATTAATATTAGACATTATATATGTAGCTAATTTAAGTAATTTTAAATTACTTTCACCAAAAGATGATGATATTTCTTCATTACCAAGCAATGTATTTACAAAATTTAATGGTGTCATGGTATAACTTCCAGTAACATTACCAGTAATAGCATAATTTAATTTTGCAGCACTTTCATCATCGATTCCAAACATATCATATAAGTTAGTATTAGGAAGTGATTTATCATAATATGTATTTAGATTTATAATATTTTTTAATGAACTAATAGTTTCATCTTTAAAATAAGATTTATATTTATCATCATTTGAAATACTAATAGCAGTATTAGCAAATTCATTTAATGTTAATTTAGTATTTGTATTATATCCAGTATAGTAGATATATAAAAGATTTATTGCATCATCATCTAAACTCACTCCAATACTATTTAAACTGTTTTTCATATTTGTAGCATCTATTTCTTTATTAATAATAGTTTCATCACTAATTATTTTTAAAAGTGACAATGAGTTGATTGTATCTTCATCAAATAAACTTTTATATTTATCACTATTTGCTAAATTTAGAGTAAATGTAGCAAATTCATTTAACGAAATTTTTGTAGTACTCTCTGATGTCGTTCTATAAAATAATAATAATTGTTCTACCAAATTTTTATCTATTCCAAACATATTTGATAACTCAATAGCATTCATTTTTTTATTTATATAATCAGTATTAGTGAACTTTTGTAAAGTTTGTAATTTAGATAGTGTATTTGAATCTAAGTATGAAGAATACTCTTTATTACTAGCTACATCATTTAGCATAAAATTGACAAAATCTTTTATAGTTATTTTCGTATCCAAATTCTTACTATTATAATAAATTAATATTTTTGAAGCATCTGATTCATTTATTCCTAATATGTTTGCTATATCTGTAATGGTTCTTTTTTTATTTATTTCATTACTTGATGTAAAATTAGTTAATAAATCTAAATTATCTTTAGTTTTACTATCTATTTGATTATTTAAATTTTTATTACTATAAACATCTGATTTAATAAATGAAATAAACTCATTTAAAGTCATTTTATTATTGTTTTCTTTATTATAGTAATTATAATAAAGAATCTTTATTAAATATTCATCTACTTTTGTATCCTGACCTAAGTCTTCAAATTTGTCATTTAATTCATTATAAGCTAATTTCTCATTTATAGTATTTGAATAACATAAAACTTGATCTATATTTTCATTCTTTTTAAAATCTTTACATAAAGATGTCATTAATTTCTCATGTTCATTTGCATACGCAATTGCTATTTGATTTGTAGCTGGAAATACCTTTCCTACTTTATCTTGCTCTGATCCAGTATATAGAACATTTATATTACCTTTTAATAAGTAAGCTGCTATAAATAAAGCAATTATAGCAAAGGCTTGAATGTATCTTATTTTATATACTTTTGTACCTAATTTTGATAAATGAAACTTAGGTGATTTTTTACGTGTTTTTTCAACTAAATTATCGAAGATTAATAAAAGTGCTGGTAAGCAGAAAAATATACTTAATAAACTAAGTAGCACACCTTTTGCTAATACAAAGCCTAAATCTTTACCAATTGTAAAACTCATAAATACTAAAGCAAGTAAACCCACGATGGTAGTTATAGAACTACTTGAAATAGCAGCAAATGAATGATATAAAGCTTCCTTCATTGCATCTATTTTGTTTAAATGATTTGCTTTTTCTTGTTTATATCTATTTGATAGCATTATAGAATAATCCATAGAAAGAGCAAGTTGTAAAATAGCAACAATTGAATTAGTTATTGACGATACACTATCAAACATTATATTTGTACCTTTATTAATAAATACTGCTATTCCAATTGATATTAAATATAACCATGGTTCAACATAAGAATCACTCAATATTGTTAAAATTACCATAGCACAGAAAATAGCAAATATTACAACCCATAATTGTAAAAGTGGCTTATTTTCGTCATATATGGTTCCACTCATCCCAGCTGTATTAAAATTATCTTTAACATAATTATAAACGTTGGTTGATGTTTTAGAATCAGCATAGTCATCAACATTTAATACAAATAATGAATAATCATCTTTATTATATTTATCATTGTTTTCATACTTAACTGAACTAACACCTTCTACATTTTCTAACTTTTTTAAGGTATCATCTTTTTCACTTTCAGATAATCCCTTAAACATCACATTAAGAATAGAAGAATCCTGTTTTGCAAACTCTTTATCCATTATGTCCTTACCTATTTTAGTTTCTGATGTTTTTGGTAAATACTTCATTATATCTTCATTTATATTTACTTTAGTTGATAAATACAAACTAAAACAAGCTATTATTATAAATAAAGTTAAGAAGACATATCTACCATTGACAATTAAATTAGTTATCTTTTTCATTATATTCCTCCCATAATTATCATAAACTCACATCGATATAACATTTTATTACTCTAATTATTCAAATACCACCACATTAGAATATATATGATGTTTATCCAACAGTTTTAAAAATATATATGTATAATTATCATACATTTTGTTTGTTATTTGACTTTTTGTACTTTAATTCATATAATAAACAATGAAATGAGGTGTTATATTGAAAGAGAAAACTGATTTAAGAATAGTTAAAACAAAAAAAGTTCTTTTTAATTCATTACTAAATCTTATGAAAACAAAAAATTTTGAAAAAATAAAAATATCCGATATATGTGAAGAGTCATTAATAAACCGATCTACTTTCTATGCTCACTATGATGATAAATATGAATTATTAATGGACTTATTTGAAGAACGTAAATTATCTTTGTTAAAAGTTTTGGAAGATAATGAAAACAAAGCTTTTTCAAAAGAATATCTTATGGAACTATTAAGTATTTTAATAGATCATATTGAAGAAAACAAAGAAATCTATAGTGCTATCCTTGCTAATAATAGAAATGGTATTTTAATTGATTTTTTAATTGACGCTATAGAAAAAGATGTATCAGAGAGATTAAAAGACAATAGTGAAATAAAGATCTCAGATTTACCACTTGATATTGTTGTAAAATTTTATGCAGGTGGATTAATCAATATTGGTATTGATTGTATAACACGAGCGAAGAAATATAGTAAAGAAGAACTGCTATCTTATATTGATAAATTAATTCCAGATAAAATATCATAATTAGTATTTCAAATAAAAGTTGGTCTTTTATTTTTCTAAAAGACCAACTTTTTTGTTTTTCTTACTAATCAAAATATTACTATTTTCCGATCACCTATATTTCTTAATTGCTTCGATAATATATTCTTCGACATATCTCTTATCTCTTTTTAATAATTCAGGCGGTAATGCTGATTCTATTTTTTGTTTATTAAAGAAAATTCTATCATGTTGATTTCCTTTTTCTTCACATAGTATTTTTTCTAATTTATCAAAATCTAATTTTTTCTTTTCTGCAAGATTTCTTATTCTTATAGCTTGTGCTCTATTTGGAACGGTTTGCTCATAATCAATTGCAGCCCATATTAGTTTTTGAGCATCTTTAGATAGGAATGATAATTCTACTGCTGTAGTTATTCCTAATACTAAAGATGTTCTTCTATCTTTTATAAATCCATCATCAACTAACTTTAATAACTCTGGTATTAATTCAGTTAATCTAATATATCTTCTGACTTTTTCTCTTGAATCATTGTTTCCTTTACCAACTATGGATACCGAAAGCGACTTCTCCACACTTTGTGTAGAAGTTTGTTTTTTTTACCTTGGTGCTTGATTGCTTCTAATTTCATTTTATAAGCAAAAGCTTTTTCCGAAGGTAATATAAGATTTCTATATATATTTGAATCTACCATCTTAATAGTAGCTTCATCATCTGATAATTCTTCTATATAACAATCTGCTTCTTTTATTCCACATAATTCTAATGCTAGTTTTCTTCTATGCCCAGATATTAATTCATATCCCCCAGCATTATCTGATCTTACTAATAATGGTTCTAATAAACCATTTTCTTTAATACTATCTTTCAATTCTATAAATGAATCATCCTGTCTAACTTTAAATGGATGATTTTTAAATGGAGTTATATTACATAACTCTAACTTAACTATCTTCTTCATATTCATCTCCTTTATTAAAATCATATTGAAGTTTCCATTCAACATAATCATCATAAGATAATTCAAGGTTTGCTCTTTTCTCTTTCATCACATTCCACTCTTCAAAAAATCTTTTAAGTTTATTTTCACTTTCTTTTGGAATTGCTTCAGAAAGTCCAAGATCAATATTCATTCTTGGATATAATTCTTCCATCCATAAAAGGATATAAATCATATCTTCTTCATTTCTAAAATCATATTCTTTTAAACATTTAACATTAACATTCAATATATTAGCTATCTCTTGAAGTCTTTCTTCTTTTGGAATTCTATCACCTCTTTCATATCGAGCCATGCTTCTTCTTTTACATTCACCAGTTAATCCTAACTTATCTGATACATTATCTTGTGTCAGATATCTAAACTCTCTTGCAAAAGCAATTCTAGATCCTTGTGATAAATCTTTTAGTTCTGGTTTTAGATATACATATCTCATATTATCCTCTCCTTTCGTATATCAATATAAAAGAATCAAGATGCATAACCTTGATTCTATTTTAATACCTAATATATATTTTTTTATTTTGCGAAAAATATCGCATATATTTTTTAAGCAAATTCCATCGCATAATTTCATATTTTTTTATAAAAAAAGATCAAAATAGATAATATTTTGACCTTTTAAATTATTTATATAATATTTGTTAAATTTTTATCTTTTTCAGATTGCTCGAAAACCCTTTATTTTCCTTGTTTTTCAGCAGCTTTTTGGCGTAAATGTGCTTGTGCAGCGGCTAATCTAGCAGTTGGAACTCTATATGGTGAACATGATACATAGTTAAGTCCTATTTTGTTGCAGAATTCTATACTATCAGGATCTCCTGCGTGTTCTCCACATATTCCGAGTTCTATATTAGGGTTT
>CAKJXT010000011.1 GCA_918219625.1 Bacilli bacterium | reverse complement strand
CAATATAATGATATGATTAGAGAATGGATAGATAGTGGTACTCAATTAGCGCCTTGGTTTTTAGATAAACAGTTTTCTACAATAGAGTCATTTGAAGAGTTTATTAGAATGCTTGATCAATATGAAAATTCAAATATTTCTAATGAATATAGTTCTACAACTTCATATTTTGTTGTTGATGAAGATGGTTGTTTGGTTGGTGGTGCGAGTTTAAGGCATTATTTAACTGTTAAAGGTTATAACACCTGGGGACATATTGGTTATGGTGTAAGACCTAGTGAAAGAGGTAAAGGGTATGCTACTGAAATTTTGAAATTAGTTTTATTTGAGGCTAGGAAAAAACATATTTATAGGGTTTTAGTTGGTGCTCATGAAGATAATATTGCTTCAAGACGAGTTATTGAAAAATGTGGTGGAATATTTGATAACATTGTTGAAGATCGTGATAGTAATAAAAAAATATGTAGATATTGGATAGATAATAGGTAGGTGGTAGTATGAAATTATTTTTAAGAGAACCAACTATTTTTGATAAAAAAGAAATACTTGATATGGTTCGTGAATTTGAAGAATGTGGTGATGAATATCCATTTGAAGGAGTTAGTGTTTTAAAGGGTGTTACTTCGGAAAGTTATGCTGATTTTTTAAGAAAGTTAGAGGAATCTAAACATATTGAAGATACTCATTCAGATTATGCTAACCAGACAACTTATGTTTTAACTGATGAGACTGGTCATATTTATGGGATGCCTTGTTTGAGACATAGTTTAAAAGGTAATTTGATTAACATAGGTGGACATGTTGGTTATGCAGTAAGACCTAGCGAGCGAGGAAAAGGTTTTGGCACTCTTCAACTTCGTTTGGTTTTAGAGAAAGCTTTAGAATTGGGTATTAAAGAAGTTTTAGTTACATGTAGAGAAAACAATGTTGGTTCTAAAAAAACTATGGAGAAGTTTATAGGACACTCTGATACTTTGGTTGATTCTAGGTATCCTGGTATTAAAGAATATAGACATTGGATTGATTGTGAGAAAGAATTGAAGAAAGGTGGGACATTATGAAACATGTTTTTTTAACTAGCGATGTTGGTTGTATTAAGAAAATTGATGGTGTTAGGATAGTTAGTCCTATTGATGATTCTAATGGTATTATTGAACAAATAAAAAAATGTCTTGTAAAAGAAGATACGTTTGTTTATTTTGCTTCTGATCCAACATGTTCCCACAAAACTGATATGTACGCTAAATTTGTTTTTGATAGTTTTAAATTAAGTGGTTTTAATTTTAAAAATTACATTATTATTGATGATAGATTCGATGGGGACTTAAAGAACGTTGTTGATTCTGCTGATATTGTGTTTTTAACAGGAGGAGATACTAAAACTCAAATGGATTTTTTTGAAAGAATTGGTCTTAGAAATATTCTTAAGGATTATAAAGGCGTTATTATTGGACAGAGTGCTGGATCTATGAATTTAGCTAATTTAGTTGTATGTCCTCCTGAAGATGAGAGTGTTTCTACATATATATGGAACGGTCTTGGTATTGTTGATATTAATATTGAGCCTCATTTTAGTGAAGATGATTTTTCTAAGGATGATTTTTATAATAATAAATTAAAAGAAATTAGTAAGATTTATCCTTTATATGCATATGGTGATGGAGCTCATATATATTATGATGGTTTTAATTATAGTATATATGGTAATGTATATTATTTGTTTGATTCTAAATTAGAAGAAATAAATAGTGTTAATTATAAAAAATAATAGAGATTGAATTTTCAATCTCTTTTTAATTTATAAATATAAGAATTGCCAACCAGTGGTTGGTAATTTGAATTGTGGTCATTTAATGATTTTTTGTATTTGATTTTAAGGGATTATTTATTTTATATTGTATGATTATTATAGGAGGTATAAATAATGAATGAAATTATTACTAACGAAAATATTGAAGATTTAATTTATGAAGTCAGAGGTAAACAAATTATGTTAGATTCTGATTTGGCTCGAATTTACGAGTGCGCTAATGGTACAAAGACTATTAATCAAGCTGTTAATAGACATTTGGATAGATTCCCTGAAGATTTTTATTTTCAATTATCATATGATGAATTTATGATTTTGAAGTCCCAACTTGGGACTTCAAGTTTGAATGAACATGGTGGTGTTAGAAAACTTCCGTATGCATTTACTGAACAAGGTGTTGCGATGCTTGCCTCTGTTCTTAGAACTAGTGTTGCTGCTAGTGTTAGTGTTAATATTATGCGTGCTTTTGTTAAAATGCGACATTATATTAATGATAATTCTCTTTTGCCTCATAGGTTTATATTGTTAGAGGATAAAGTTGATAGTAATACTAAAAGAATTGATGAATTATTTGATAGATTTGATTCTAATCCTATTGATAATAATCTTATTTTTTTTGAAGGTCAACATTATGAGGCTTATTCATTGTTAATAGATATTTTTAATACAGCTAATAAAGAAATTATTATTATCGATAATTATGCTGGAAAAGAGCTACTTGATTTATTAAAAGATATTGATAAGAAAATTATTATTGTTTCTAAAAATATTGATGAATTTTTAAAGAAAAAATATGAAAAACAATTTGATAATATTACTTTTATGTATAATAATTCTTTTCATGATAGATTTATTATTATTGATAGTAGCAAATTATATGCATGTGGTGCTTCACTCAAAGATTTAGGTAAAAAATGTTCTTATATAGGCATATGTGATAATGATTATTATTTGAATGAAATATTGAAGATATTTTTGTAATTGTTTTTTTTATTTGTTTATTGTAAAATTGTTTTAGGTGAATTTATATGAAAAAATGGAGCTTTGGAATTGATAATGATTATTTAGTTGAACTTGTTCTTTCTGGTAAGAAGAAAGCAACTACTTCTTTATATGATTCTAATGATATTCCTATTTCGAATGAAGAATCTGCTTTGATGTTTTCTAATGGCAGTATTGCTTGTATTACTAAAACGAGTAGGGTTGTTGTTACTGAATTTAAAAATATAACATGGGATTTAGCTAAATTAGAGGGTGAGAATAATTCTTTAGAAGAGTGGAGAAGTGAACATATTAAGTTTTTTAAGTCTATAGATAGTGACTTTAATGAAAATACTAAGGTTGTATTTGAAATATTCGATGTTTTATATTAATTTAATAACAAATGTTATTTTATACTTGACATTTGTTATTTTTTTAGTATAATAAATAACAAATGTTATTTAATGGAGGGATTATATGGCAAGAAAGGTATCTTATGATAGAGATTATATTTTAGAGAAAACTTCTGATTTTATTAAAGATTATGGAGTTGACGCAATGAATGCTAGAGATTTGTGCAAGTATATAGGTTGTTCAACTCAACCATTGTTTAAGAATTTTATTAGTATGGAAGGGTTAAAGAAGAGTATAAAGAAGTATTTGCATGATTATTATGATGATTTTATTTATAAGATTGTTGATAAAGATGATTATTTATATACAATTAGTTATGCTTATGCTTTATTTGCTTTTAGGGAATCTAAAATATTTAAGGCTTTATTTATGACTGAGCTTGCAGGCTCTAGAACTATTGATGAGGTTTTAAAGTCTAGTTGGAATTTAGATACTATTAAGTCTATTCCTAAGCAGTATGGTTTAACTAATAAGCAAGCTGAAAGATTATATAGAGATGTTAGATTTTTTACTCATGGACTATCTTGTCAGATTGCTTGTAATAGTATTAAAGTTACTGAAGATGAAATAAAAAAATTAATTAAAGATATTATTATTAAATTAAAGGATGT
>CAKJXT010000010.1 GCA_918219625.1 Bacilli bacterium | reverse complement strand
TTGAACTTAGTGCTGAAGGACAAGAGGATGATATAACTATTGATTTGTTAAACAATTTAATTAAATCTATGGATGCTTTGAATTCTAAAGTTGATCTGTTGAGCTGTTATTCAACAAATGGGTTGCATTAATTTATATTTCTTATACAAGATTTATTCTTGTATTTTTTTTTTGACATTTTTTTTGATTATTATTTTATATAATAGTCATGGTGATAGTATGAAAAAGTATATTGGATCTATATTTTTATCTTTAGTTTTTGGTATTTATTTAGGAATGTTTGTTTTAAAACAATATAAGGATTTTGATGTTACTTCTGTTTTTAATTATTATGATACTTTGTATTTTATTGAAATAGGTGTTTATAGTGATATTGATTCTATGAAGAGTAATTTAGGTGATTTTTCATCTTATATATACGATATTGATGATAAAGGTTATCATGCCTATGTTGGAATTACTAAAAGTCATGAAAATGCTATAAAAGTTAAGGAATATTTTAATAATATGGGGTATGATATTATTATAAAGGATAATAAGGTTTCCAATGGTGTTTTTATTTCTATTGTTGAGCAGTATGATATGGTTTTAAAAGACGCTAGTGATGATGCGATTGGTGATATTTGCAGTCAGGTTATTAATAGTTATGAGGAGTTGGTTTTAAATGAAGATAAAGGATATTCCAAAGAGTGAGAGACCTGTCGAAAGATTATTAATGTATGGAGCTGAAAGTCTTTCAAATGAAGAATTATTATCTATTTTAATTAAGACGGGTAATAGAGAAGATAGTGCGAAGGATTTAGCTTTGAAAGTTTTAAGTGAGGTTTCTGGTAATATATCTGATATTAATTTTCAAAAGTTATCTAAAGTAAAGGGAATAGGGAGTATTAAGAGTGCGGTTATTTTAGCAGCTTTAGAACTTGGTAAAAGATCTAATTGTTTAAAGTCTTTAAATAATATTAAAATTACTAATGCTTCAATTGTTTTTCATTATTATAGAAATATTTTTATCAATAAGAAACAAGAATATTTTTATGCCGTTTATTTAGATAGTAATAAAGTTGTTATTGGGGAAAAATTATTATTTATTGGTACTTTAGATCATAGTTTAGTTCATCCAAGAGAGGTTTTTAAGGAGGCTATTAGTGTTAGTGCTTCTTCAATTATTTGTATTCATAATCATCCAAGTGGTAATGTAATGCCTAGTAGAAATGATATTGAAATTACAAAACGCCTTATTGAAATAGGTGATATGTTAGGTATTAGGGTTATTGATCATGTTATTATTGGAAGGAATAAATATTATAGTTTTTTAGAAAATGGTGATATTTAGTTTAATTTTGTTTTTAAATATATTATAATTAGAATGGTGGTTATATGCATAAGAAAAATAGAAAGAAAATAATAATAGTTTTATGTATTATTTTAAGTTTAATTTTATCAGCTGTTTTTATTAAAATGAATTTTAATGTTCCTTCATATGGTATTAAAGATGGAGTAATGTTCATTAATAAAGCATTTACTCGTGTTTTTGGTGATAAGAATTATTATAAATTGGAAGAAGAAAACAAATTTCTTAAGGAACAATTGGAGGTTTATAAAGAATATAAGTCTTTGAATGATGAACTAAATAATGAAATTTCTAAATTAAAGCAAGTAACTTCTATTAATAAGTTACTTAGTGATAGAAAGTATGTTAATGGAAGTGTTATTAATAGGGATTTAGATTATTGGCAAAAGAAATTAGTTATTGATGTTGGAAGTTCTATGGATATTGGTAAAAATATGGCTGTTTTATCTAATGGTAGTTTAGTTGGTATAACTGATGATGTTTCAATAAATAGTAGTAGTGTTATGCTTTTATCTAATCATAAATTTCCTTTAAATATTTCTGTTAAGATTAAGAT
The DNA here is from genome assembly GCA_918219625.1 of Bacilli bacterium. Next base: position 33,840 of record CAKJXT010000010.1, on the reverse strand, counting down.
AGGGGATAATTATGTTTATGGTATATTAAATAATTATGATGAAGATGAGGGATTATTTGAAGTTGTTGGAGTTGTTGATAATATTGAAATTCCAGTTGATTCTTTAGTTGTTACATCTGGTTTAGGTAATATTTTTCCAAGTGGTATTGTGATTGGTAAGGTTAGTCTTGTTACTACTGATAATTTTGATTTAGCTAAGGTTATTAAAGTTAAGTCTGATACTAATTTTGATGATATTAGTTACGTTACTGTAGTTATGAGAGGTGAAAAATGATTATAATTTTTAGTTTTTTTTCGTTTTTTTTAGAATTTATTTTTAATTATTTTTTAAAAAACAGTATATTCTTACCATTAATTATATTAACTTCAGTTATAGTTTTACGACCTTATTTTAAAAAGGTTAATTATTATTATATATTTTGTTTTATAATGGGTTTTTTATATGATTTAGTTTATACTGGTAATTATTTTATGAGTTCTGCATTTTTTTTAATAATAGGATTGTTAATATGTTTCGTAAGTGCGAATATGCCTAATAATATTTTTGTTTCTATATTTGAAGTTATTGTTTCAATTTCTTTATATAGACTAATGAGTTTTATATTTATGTTTTTTAATGGAATTGTTTCATTTTCTTGGAATTTATTATTTAAAAGTATATATTGTTCTTTAATTATAAATGTTGTTTATTGTGTTTTTATATATTTTATATTATATTTTATTTCTAAAAAGTTTAAGATTGAAAGAATAAATTAAACTTTTTTTTATATAATTTATTGGTGATATTATGGGACGAGTATATGGCTTTATAAGTAGATGTTTAATTACAGGTGTTTTAGTTGTTTCTTTACTTATTTGTTTTAAGAAAAATAGTTCTTTTAAGTCATCTTTTTATGATAAGTTTTTGTCTACTAATTTTAATTTTAGTTATGCTAATAGTTTATATAAAGAGTATTTTGGTTCTCCTATACCTTTTGGGGATTTGCTTTCTAAAGCTGAGCCTGTTTTTAGTGAGAAAATAAGTTATGATGGATATGAGTCTTATTTAGATGGTGTTAGTTTAAATGTTGGGTCTGACTATATGGTTCCTGTTATTAAATCTGGATTAGTTGTTTTTGTGGGTGATAAGGAATCATATGGTAAAACAATTATTATTAAAGATTCTGATGGCGTTGATACATGGTATTCTAATTTATCTAATGTTTCTGTTAAGTTGTATGAATATGTTAATGGTGGAGATATTATAGGTGGATGTAGTAATAATCTTTATTTGGTTTTTAAGAAGGATGGTAATGTTCTTGATTTTAAAAAGTTTATTTAAGATTAAGATACATTTGTTTTTTTATATTTTTATGTTTATTTCTTTAATTACTGGTAATTTTTGGAATTATATAATTATTACTAGTATTATTATTGTTCATGAGATAGGTCATATTTTATCTGGTTTAATATTTTCTTGGAAGATTAATAAAGTTATTGTTCTACCAATTGGCGGATTAACTATTTTTAATACATTAATTAATACTAGCTTGTTTGAACAGTTTATCGTTGCTTTAATGGGTCCATTGTTTCAAGTTTTGTATTTTTTTATTTTGTCTTGTTTTTTTAAATTGGATAGTGGTGTTGCCTTTTTTAATTATATGATTTTATTTTTTAATTTACTTCCTATATATCCTTTGGATGGTTCAAAGATTTTATATGTTATTTTATGTTTACTTTTTCCTTTTAAATATTCTCATTTATTTTTTTTAATTGTTTCTTTTATTTGTATATTTTTTTTGTTTTTATATTTTAAATTTAATTTGATTTTATATTTAATTTTATTGTTTTTAATTATTAAAACTGTTTCTGAATTTATTAATCATAATAGAGTTTTTAATAGGTTTCTTTTAGAAAGATATATTTATGATTTAAAGTTTAAACGTGTTAAATTTGTGAGGGGTGTTGATTCTATGTATTTATGGTGTCGTCATGTTTTTAAAAAAAGTATTACTGAAAAGGATTTTTTATATAAAATGTTTGACAAGTAAGGCGTTTTATGGTAGAATGTTCGATGTGTAGAGCCTCTCTACAACCGCACTGAGAAGGTTTTAAACCAATATTTTGGTACCTTAACGGCGAGTCTTAGATAAAAGGAGGAAGAATATGAAAGCTGTAATTGAAACAGGTGGAAAACAATACTTAGTTGAAGAAGGTAAAGTTCTTTATATTGAAAAACTTGATGCTGAAGCTGGTAAAGAAATCACTTTTGATAAGGTTTTAATGGTTAACGGTGAATGCGGAAAGCCTTATGTTAAGGGAGCAACTGTTACTGCTGTTGTTGACAAATTTGGTAAGGCTAAAAAAGTTCTTGTTTTCAAATATAAACAAAAGAAGAATTATCGTAGAACTCAAGGACATCGTCAACCATATACTAAGGTAACTATTAAGTCAATTAATAAGTAATATGATTAAGGTTATTTTAAAGAGAAAGTCTGATTTATATGAGTCTATTAGTATAAGTGGTCATGCTGGATTTGCTTTATATGGTAAAGATATAGTGTGTGCCGCTGTATCTAGTATTGTAATAACTAGCGTTAATGCGATTATTAGATTAGAAAGTGATTCTATAAGTTATGAAGATTCTGATGGTATTAATATTTCTATTTTGAAACATAATAAAGTAACTGATACTTTGATAGAAAATATGGTTAGTTTACTTTTCGATTTAGAAAAACAGTATAAGAAAAATATTATTATAAGTGAGGAGGCGTTTTAAATGATGAAATTGTTAGAATTAAATATTCAATTATTTGCGCATAAAAAAGGACAAGGTTCAACTAAGAACGGTAGAGATTCTATTTCTAAGAGATTAGGAGCTAAGGCTGCTGATGGCGAATATGTAAGTGGTGGATCTATCATTTATCGTCAACGTGGAACAAAGATTTTTCCAGGTAATAATGTAGGAATCGGATCTGATGATACTTTATATGCTAAAGTATCAGGATATGTTAAGTTTGAAAGAGTTGGAAAAGACAAAAAACAAGCTAGTGTTTATCCAGAAATATAAGAGAAATTTTCTCTTTTTTTTTTTTCTATTTTCGTGTATAATCTTTATGTGAGGTGAGGCACATGTTTGTAGATGAGGTTGTACTTGATTTGGAAGCAGGTAGTGGTGGAAATGGATGCATGGCTTTCAGACGTGAGAAGTATGTTGAAATGGGTGGACCTTTCGGTGGTAATGGTGGACGCGGTTCTGATATCGTGTTTGCTGTTGATGAAGGTTTAAATACATTACTTGATTTAAGATATAAAAAATTGATAAAAGGTAATAATGGAGAGAATGGAATGGGTAAAGGTATGCATGGTGCTAATGCAGAGGATGTCATAGTTCGTGTTCCTCAAGGTACTGTTATTACTGATGTTGATACAGGGCTTGTTATTGCTGATTTAATTCATAAGGATGATAAGGCGGTTATTGTTCATGGTGGACGTGGTGGACGTGGTAATATTGCTTTAGCTACCAGATCTAATCCTGCGCCAAGTGTTTCCGAAAATGGTGAACCAGGAGAGATTCGTCGTGTTAAGATTGAACTTAAGTTGCTTGCTGATGTTGGTTTAGTTGGTATGCCAAGTGTTGGTAAGAGTACTTTAATTTCTCGTGTTAGTGCTGCTAGACCTAAGATTGCTGCTTATCATTTTACAACTTTAAAGCCTAATTTGGGCGTTGTTCGTGCTAGTCGTGATAGAAGTTTTGTTATTGCTGATTTACCAGGATTAATTGAAGGCGCTTCTTTAGGTGAAGGATTAGGCGATCAATTCTTAAGACATATTGAAAGAACTCGTGTTATTGCGCATGTTGTTGATATGTCTGGGTTTGAGGGTAGAGATCCATATGAAGATTTTTGTATTATTAATAAAGAGTTGGAGAATTTTAATTCTAAGATTATGGAAAAACCTATGATAGTTATCGCTAATAAAATGGATATTGAAGGCGCTAAAGAGAATTTGGAAAAGTTTAAGGATAAGATTGATTTACCAATTTATCCTATTTCAGCCATAAGTGATCCTAATTTAAATAGTGTTATGGATGTTTTAGCTGATATATTGGATACTATAGAAAAAACTCCTCTTTATACTGAAGAGAAGTTTGAGAGTCATGTTCTTTATAAGTTTGAAGAGAAAGAACCATTTACTATTACTCGTGATGGTGATACATGGGTTATTCGTGGTGATCAAGTTGAGAAGTTACTTAAGATGACTAGATTTAATACTGATGAGTCTGTATTAAGATTTTCTAATAAATTAAAACGTATGGGTATTGATGATAAATTAAGAGAACTTGGTGCTCAAGAAGGGGATAATGTCAGAATTCTTGATTTCGAATTTGATTATAAAGAATAAAGTATTTTTTGTACTTTTTTTCTTTTTTTGTTGATTTTTTTTTTATTTTCTTGATATTATATAATTAGGGTGGTTTAGTTGGAAGAGTATGGCGAAAGATATATTGATGCAGCGATTCAGTTTTGTGAATTAGTAAAGGCAAAGAATAATGGTGTTTTTCCAGTTGATTTAATGTCTTTATCTGATGATGTTATTTGTAATGTTGTTTTTGACATCATTTTACGTAAAGATAATTATGATTTGTTAGTTTTTGCATTTTTGAAATTTTCTAGATTCAAATCTTTTTCTAAATACAATGATTTTTTTATAAAAATTTTTTGTTCAGTTAATCCTTGTGACAATTGTTTTTTCTTATTTAGTCTTTTAAGACATATGAATTCAGTTCTTTGCGATGTTCTTATAGATACAGATACTTTATGCACACCCTTTGGAGAGCAAATTGTACTTGAAAGAATGAGTGAAGAAAATAGGCATAGTCTTTTATTTATTTTAGAAAATAATTTTGATTATGTTTTTGATTCTTCTATTTTATATATTAACAAAATGGAGAATAAGGAAAAAGAAGAAATAATTAATTATTTTGAGTTTTTAATTTTTCAGAATGGTTTTGATAATTTATTGTTTTTGATGTTTTTTGGAGCAAAAAGTTTTTATGAGCTTGGGCGCAATGTTGATTATATGTTTAATAGATTACCAAAAAATTCTGGTTATCAAAAAATAAAACAAGATAATAATTCTTGTTAGTTATATTTATACTTGCATCTTTTTTTGACAATTGTTGGAAATAGGTGTTTTTATTTTACTTTTTTGTCGATTTTTGTTATAATGGTATATAGGGTAGAGGAGGTATGTTGTAAGATGAAAAGATTTTTAAAATATTCTTTTGTTTTTATGATATCTATTCTCTTTAGCGTTAAAGTAAGTGCATTGAGTGGTACTGTTAATGGCGTAAATGTTAGAATAAGAGGAAATGCTGGTACTAGCTATGTTACATTAGCTGAGGATGCTGGTTATGGTAATAAATATAGTTTATTAGATAACAATTTATATCCTACTAATGATGGTTCAACTGGTTGTGGAACTGGTAAGTGGTATAAAATATCTTATAGTAATCAAACTGGTTATATTTGTAGTGAATTTTTTACTGTTAATTCTAATTCAACTGAACAAGATAATAGTACTGTTTCTAGTATAAGTTTATCTGATGCTAAAGGTGTTATTGCATGTTATGAAGATTCAACAAGTTTGCCTTTAAGAAGCAGTGTTGGTGGTTCTACTATCGCTAATTTAAATTGTGGTGATCAAGTAGAAATTCTTGATACTGATGTTAGTGTTACTGATAAGTGCTATAGTTGGTATAAGGTTAAATTTGGAAGTTCTACTGGCTATGTTTGTGGTAAGTATGTAACTAGTACATATTTATCTAAGTATGCTCGTGATTTTTATAGTACTCATAGTTTGAGCGATTATAATAATAGTCTTAAGGCTTTAGGATTTCCTGATAGTTATTTGCCTTATTTAGATGAATTACATGCTAGATATCCTAATTGGAAGTTTGAAGTGTTAAATACTGGATTTGATTATTCTTTAGTTACTTCTTTAGAAAGTGCAGTCGGTACAAGTTTGATTCAAGGTGATCCTGATGGATATAAGTCTACTGCAGGCGGTTCATATAACTATTATACTGATACTTTTAATGCTTTGGATGGTTCTAGCTGGTATGCTGCTAATCATGCAGTTGTAAGTTATTATATGGACCCAAGACTTTATTTAAAACCTAATTATGTATTTATGTTTGAAAAACTTACTTACGATTCTAAATATCATACTGTTGATAAAGTAAGTAATTTATTATCTTCTACTAAATTAGGCAATTATGATGGTAATTATGCTAGTTATTACATGGAGGCTGCAAGTAAATATAATGTTAGTCCTATTCATTTAGCGAGTCGTACTAGACAGGAAGTAGGTAGTAGTACTGCTGTTATTAGTGGTAATGGTTTTGATTATAACGGAAAACATTATAGCGGACTTTACAATGCTTATAATATAGGTGCTTATAGTGGTGCTGATAACTGGAAAAAAGGTCTTATTTATGCGAATGGTGGAGAAGATGGAAGTAATACTTCTTATGGTAGACCATGGAATACTTTAAAGAAAGCAATTATTGGTGGAGCTGATTTTATTTCTTCTGGTTATATTAATAATAATCAATATACTGATTATTTACAAAAATTTAATGTAATTAATGGACAATCTAAAATTGGTGTTCATCAATATATGACTAATTTACGTGCTCCATTATCTGAGGCTAGTAGTACATATAATACTTATAGTTCTTTTGGAATGTTGGATAATGAATTTGTATTTACTATTCCTGTTTATAATAATATGCAGAATATGTATGTTTTACCTAGTATGGGTAATCCAAATAATTATTTAAAATCATTAAAAGTAAATGATTCTACTATTACTGGTTTTGATGGTGGAGTCACATCTTATGATGTTTATGTTTCATCATCTACTAGTAGTGTTAAGTTATCTGCTTCTACTGTTAATGGTGGATCTAAAATATCTGGTAATATTAGTGGTACTGGCAGTGCATCTGGTAATATTAATGTTAGTGAAGGTAAGAATACTTTTACAGTTAAAGTTACTGCAGGTAATGGTAGTTTAAAAACTTATACAGTTAATGTTTATAGAGAGAAAGCTGAGCAACCTGCAACTCCAGCTCCTAGTGTTCCTGCAACTACTGGTGAGTTAAGTAATGTTGTTACAAGTGCTGGATATAGAATTAGTAATAATTATTTGAAAGGAATTAATCCTGGTTCTAAAGCTGTTGATGTAATTAATTCTATTAAGAAAAAGGATGCAAATGTTAATGTTGTTATTAAGAATTCAAGTGGTAAAGTAATTGAAAGTGATTTTGTTGGAACTGGTTCCACTATTGAACTTAGTAAAGGAGATTATAAACTTAATGTTACCGTAGTAATTTATGGTGATCCATCAGGTGATGGAAAGATAAATGGTATAGATTCGTTAATGATAAAGAAGCATATTTTAGGTATTAATAAATTGGAAGGCTCTGTGTTGAGAGCAGCGAATGTTAATAAAGATGATGGTAATGTTATAAATGGTATAGATTCACTAATGATAAAAAAACATATATTAGGATTGAGTACGATTAATCAATAAGGGAGGTTTTATGAAAAAGATTATTTTATGTTTATTTACATTTATATTATTTATTCCTTTGAAAGCAATTGCTTCAAATGCGACTGTAACTATTAGTAGTTCTTCTAGTTCGGTTTATGTTGGACAAAATGTAACTTTTACTGTAACTGTTTCATCTGGTGTTTCACTTGGAAATTGGAATTTTAATGTTGGCTATGATGATTCAAAGTTACAGTTTGTAAGTACTACTGCAGATACTGCCCAAAGCGCATTTGGTGAAGTTAATGGGAGTGGACAAACTACTACTAGTTATAAATGGACTTTTAAGGCTTTATCTGCTGGTGATGCGAAATTTAGAGTTAGTTCTATATCTGTTATTTCGTGGGATCTTGAAGAAATGTCAGTTGGTGGAGCCATGAGCAAATCTATTACTATTAATACTCCAAATAATGTATCTGGAAATAATAATGGTGGTGGTAATACTACTAAGCCATCTACAGGTTATAAATATAGTGAAAATAATAATTTGAGTTCTTTGAATGTTGAAGGATTTGAATTTGAGTTTGATAAGAATAAGACTGAATATAGTATAACTGTTCCTAATGATACTAAGAGTGTTAAGATAGGGGCTACTGCTGAAGATGGAAAAGCTAGAGTTAATGGCATTGGTGATTTTGAGGTTAAGGAAGGCGACAATATAATTGAAGTTGTTGTTACTGCTGAAAATGGTGACAAGAAAACTTATAAATTAAATGTTGTTGTAGAAGAAGCTATTCCAATTGAAGTTAAAGTAGGTGATGATACTTATAGTGTTGTTCGTAAGGCTGATTTATTACCAAATGCTTTAGCTACTTTTGAGGCTAGTACTACTTTAATTAAGGGTGAAGAAGTTCCTTGTTATCATAGTAATATTACTGATTTTTATCTTCTTGGATTAAGAGATAAAGATGGTGAAATTGATTTATATAGATATGATGCTAAAGAGGATAAATTTTATATTTATAATCAATTGCAAATTGGTGGTATTTATATAGTTTTACTTGATGGTGAGGTTCCTAGTGGTTATAAACTTGATAAAGTTAAAATCAATGAAAAAGAATATTCTGCATTTATAAAGGATGGTGCTTATCCACTTTTATATGGTGTTAATCTTGAAACTGGTGAAAAGAATTACTATAGTTATGATAGTAATGAAGGAACTATTCAAAAATTACTTAAGACTGCTAGCACAAGTATTTTAAAAGAAAAATCAACTCTTATTATATATGGATTGATTGGGTTATGTGTTCTTGAATTTATAATGTTAGTTGTTTCTGTTTCTACTAAGAATAGAAAATTAAAGAAGATTTTAAAGAATAAAACATATCGTACTCAATATGATGAACCTGTTGATAGTGATACTTCTGAAATATCTGATGATGATTATGAATATTCTACTGATGAAGTGAAAAATGTATCAGATGATATAAAAGTAAAGGATGATCTTTTGAAAAAAACTAGCATAGAAAAGAATAATGAAAAAAAATCCAAAAAGGAAATTGATCATGTATCAGATGAAAGATTTGGTTATACTGCTTATGTTGCAGACAGTGTAAGTAATGTTTTTAATACTTCTAAAAAAGAAAAGAAGATTTCTAAGAAAAAGAAAAAGAATGACGATGACGAAATGTTTCAATTTTAAAAGCAACCTAATTGGTTGCTTCTTTTCTATATTTTAATTGATTGTAGATATTCTTCTGGATATCCTGTTGTTCTGGATATTATATCTAGTGGGATGTTTTCTTTTAATAATGAGAAGGCTGTATCGATTTTATTTTTTTGAATTCCTTGTTCAATTCCTTGTTCAATTCCTTGTTCAATTCCTTGTTCAATTCCTTGTTCAATCCCTCGTTGCTCTGCTCTAAGAATTCTTGTCCTATTCATTTTTTCTTGATCTTCTTCTGTTGTTAAGAATTGATATATTGTACTATCATCATTATATTTCTTTACTAGCTTTCTAATTTTTTTTACCATATCATCATACTCCTCTAACATTTCTAATTCTTTGTCATCACAATCAAACATAATGAGATGCAAGTTTTCTTTGATTAACTTCTTGTTATCAGTATACAACATTTTTTTATATTCTGCAATATTAAATTCGTAAATGCTCATATTATTTATATATTTTTTGTTTGAGTATTCTCCTTTTATGTGATTAATTTCTTTTTTTAGATTTTTTATACTTGAACACAAATTAATTTGTGTGCATATTGGTTGATTTATATAGTCTTCTTTTTTTTTTAACGAGTTTGCATATATGTTAGATATATATGCAAAGTTTCTTTTTTTAGTATCTTCATCATAAGTATTATTATATTCAATGTTAAAGATTTCATTGTTTATTTTAATAAGCATGTCTACTATTTTTGTTTTAACGTTAACATTTCCTTTTTCTAATTCTTGTTTAATCAATTCTATAATACTTTGTTCTGTTATAGCTTGTCCATCTTGACCGTTGAATATATCAACATTTTTAATTTTTCTTTTTAAAATTCTTTCTAGAAACCATATCATTATTTCTTCATTAGAGAAAACTAATTTAAATATTGTATCGTTTGATAATTTTTTAATATTGATTCACCTCCTATAGTAATCATACGATGTATAAATAAAAAATCCTTAAAATTATTAAAAAAAATATATTTTTATTTAATATGTTTGTTTTATGCATCAAAACAATGTATAATGTTAATAGGTGAGTATGATGAATGATTTAATTGGACAAATTTTATTGATGATTTTTATTCCTTTTGCATTTGTAGCATTAATTATGCCATTTATTAAAAGGATTGCTGTTAAATTAGGAGCTGTTGATAATCCAGGTGGCAGACATATTCATAAAAGAGTTATGCCTAAACTAGGTGGTCTTGGAATATTCTTTGGTTTTTTACTTGGATATATGATCTTTGGTGAGCATAGTGATCAAATGAATTCTATTTTGATAGGTAGTTTTGTAATAGTAATTACCGGAATGATTGATGATATATGTGATCTTAAACCTAGGGAAAAAATTGTAGGTCAGTTTATAGCAGCATGTATTATTGCTTTTTATGGTAAGATTTTACTTGTTGATGTAAGTGCTTTTAATTTGTATTTGAATTTTGGTATTTTTACATATCCTTTAACAATTTTATTTATTGTTGGATGTATTAATTGTATTAATTTTATTGATGGTATGGATGGTTTATCTGGTGGTATTAGCGCTATATATTATTTAACTATTGGTATTATCGGAGTAATTATGGGCAATGTTGATTTAGAGTTTGTCCTTACTTTTGTAATGCTTGGTTCTACATTAGGATTTCTAGTTCATAATTTTTATCCTGCTAAGATATTTGCTGGTGATACTGGTAGTATGTTTATGGGATTTATTGTTGCTGTTATTGCTCTTTTAGGGTTTAAGAATGTAACTATGACATCTTTAATTATTCCTTTATTAATATTAGGTGTTCCTATTTTAGATACTTTATTTGCGATTATTCGTCGTACTTTAAAACATGAAAAAATATATGAAGGTGATGCATGTCATGTTCATCATCAATTATTAAATCGTAATAAGTCACAAGTAAAAACTGTTTTAACTATTTATTTTATAAATTTATTATTTGCTTTTGCTTCTATTGTTTATATATTAGATACAGAAAATAAGATTAGTTATTATGTATATGGTGGACTTGCTTTGATTGTTATCTTGTTTGTTTGGAATACTAATATTATTTTTGATAGGAAAGAACTTAAGAAGAGGTTTAAAAGAAAATGACAGGTTTAGTTGTTGTTAATTATAATGATTATAAAAATACCATTAATTTTATAAATAGTATCAAGAATTATGGCGTTATTGATAAAATAGTTATTGTTGATAATTGTTCTATTGATGAATCGTATATTAATCTAAAGCAAATATGTAGTGATAGAATTATATTGCTTAAGAATTCTTCTAATAAAGGATATGGTTCTGGTATTAATGTTGGATCAAAGTATCTAATTGATAAGTATAATGTTAAAAATATTATTGTTAGTAATACTGATATAATTATTAATTCTGAAAGTGATATTGTTAAAATGATTAATTATCTTAAGGATAATATTGCGCTTGTTGGGCCTAATGTATTAGAAAACGGTGGAGTAAATAGAGGCTGGAAAATTCCAACTGTTTGGGATGATGTTCTTTTAAATATTCCAATTATTCATAGAAAACTGAGAAAAAAACTTCTCTTTTATAATGATTCTTTTTTTAAAGGTAAAACTACAGTTGTTGAAGCATTATCCGGTTGTTTTTTTATGGTACGTGCTGATGCTTTAAAAGAAGTTGGTTTTTTTGATGAAAATATGTTTTTGTATTATGAGGAGAATGTTATTGGTAAGAAACTTATGAATAATAATTATGTTTCTTTAATCGTTAATAATGTTAGTGTAATTCATAATCATTCTGTGACTATTGATAATAGTTTGAATCGAATTAAAAAGTATAAGGCCTTAAAAAAAAGTGAATTGTATTTTCACAAAAACTATTCTAAATACTCATTATTTGGTATAATGTGTTTATACATAACGGATAAAATAATGCTTTTATTACTTTATTTGATTGTATTTTTTAAGGGAGGTAAAAAATGAAGGGAATAATTTTAGCAGGAGGGTCTGGGACAAGACTTTATCCAATTACAAAGGGTATTAGTAAACAATTAATGCCTATATATGATAAGCCAATGATTTATTATCCACTTTCTGTTTTGATGCTTGCAGGTATTAGGGATATTCTTGTTATTACTACTCAGGAAGATCAGGCTGGTTTTAAACGTTTATTAGGCGATGGAAGTCAATTTGGTATTAATCTTTCTTATGTTGTTCAACCTAGTCCTGATGGACTTGCTCAAGCCTTTATTTTAGGAAAAGAATTTATAGGCAATGATGCATGTGCAATGGTATTGGGGGATAATATTTATTTTGGAAATGGTTTTGTTAAGATGCTTGAAAATGCTAGAAATGAGGCTATTAATGGTAAAGCATCTATATTTGGATATCAGGTTAAAGATCCTCAAAGATTTGGTATTATGGAATTAGATGATGATAATAATGTTATAGGTGTTGAAGAAAAGCCACTTGAACCAAAAAGTGATTTTGCAATTACAGGTTTATATTTTTATCCTAGTGGTGTTTCATCTAAAGCAAAAGAGGTTAAACCTTCTGCTAGGGGTGAACTTGAGATAACTACATTAAATGATATGTATTTGCAAGAAGGAAGACTAAGAGCAGAACTTTTAGGTGGCGGATTTACTTGGTTTGATACTGGTACTAATGATAGTATGATGGAAGCTTCAAATATGATTCAATTAGTTCAAAGAAATAACGGCAAAGTTATTTGTTGTCCTGAAGCTATTGCTTATAATAATGGATGGATTTCAGTTGAACAATTGATTGTTGCTGGTAATTTGATGAAGAAAAATGATTATGGACATTATCTTTTAGAATTGTCTCAAAAAAAAAACGAAGATGAAAAACCATTTGTTAAAAAATTAAGTTTATTTTAGGAGGTTTTATGGAGAAAATTGCTACTGAATTAAATGATTGTTTTATATTAGAACCAAAAAGATTTGGAGATGAAAGAGGATACTTTGAATCAGTTACAAAGGAACAGTTGGAGGAATTAGGCTTTAAAGGTGTTTTTCAAGTTAGCAATTCTAAAAGTGGTAAGGGAATTGTTAGAGGATTACATTTTCAAAAAGATCCTTATTGTCAAGCAAAAGTTGTTAGATGTCATAGAGGCGGAGTAATTGATGTTGTTGTTGATATTAGAAAGGATTCTTCATCTTATGGTAAACATGTTGCTGTTCTTTTAACTCCAGATAATGGTAGAATGCTATATGTTCCAAGAGGGTTTGCTCATGGATTTGTTTCCTTAACTGATGATACTTTATTTGAATATTATGTAGATAATAAATATATGCCAAGAATGGAAGGCGGTATTCTTTGGAATGATCCTGAACTTGGTATCGATTGGAATGGTATTTTTAAAGAATATGGTATTGTTGATCCTATTTTGTCTGATAAGGATAAGGATAGAATAACTTTAAGTCAATTGGACACAAGTTTTTTTAGAACTGAAAAAAAATATTTGATTACAGGTAGTAAAGGTCAACTTGGTTATGATGTTGCTAGAGAATTAATGGAACGCGGTGAAACTAACGTTTTAGCTGTTGATAAAGATGAGATGGATATTACTAATAGGGATGATGTAATTAGGATTGTAAAAGAATTCAACCCTGATGTAATATTTCACTGTGCTGCATGGACAGCTGTTGATAAAGCAGAGGAAATGCAAGATGATGCTTATAAAGTTAATGTTGAAGGTGTTAGAAATATAACTGATGCTTCTATAGAAGTGGATGCAAAGTTAATTTATATTTCCACTGACTATGTTTTTGATGGCACTAAAGATGGATTATATAGTATAGATGATGAACCTAATCCACAAAGTGTTTATGGTAGAACTAAATTCTTAGGTGAAGAAGAAGTAAAACGTAATCCTAATCATTTTATTGCTAGAATTTCATGGGCATTTGGAATTGGAGGCAAGAACTTTGTTAGGACTATGCTTGAATTATCTGATAAATATGATAGTTTGAATGTTGTAAATGATCAGTTTGGTAGTCCAACTTATACATTAGATTTAGCTAAAATTTTAGTTGAGATGGCTCAAACTGATAAATATGGTATTTATCATATAAATAATGATGGATATTGTTCTTGGGCAGAATTTGCTGAATATATAATGAGAAGTAATGGAAAAAGTACAATTATTAATCCTGTTTCAACTGAAGAGTATTATGCTGGAAAGGATATGAGCAAGATAGCATATCGTCCTAGAAATTCAAGATTAGACAGATCAAGACTTGTTGAAAATGGATTTTATGTGTTGCCTGATTGGAGAGACGCTACCGATAGATATTGTAAGGAATTGGAAAAGAGTTTTAGAAAGTAGGTTTTTTTATGAAATATTTAATTACTGGTGGTGCTGGATTTATTGGAAGTAATTATATGCATTATGTTGTTAATAAGTATCCTGATGATGAGTTTATTTGTTTGGATGCTTTAACTTATGCTGGTAATTATAATAATATTAAGGATTTGGAAGGTTATAGTAATTATAAGTTTGTTCATGGTGATATTACGGATGAAGATTTTATTAATAGATTATTTGATGAAGAAAATTTTGATGTGGTAATTAATTTTGCTGCCGAAAGTCATGTTGATAATTCTATAAAAAATCCTGGTATTTTTGTTGAAACTAATGTTCAAGGAACTAGAGTTTTATTAGATGCTTCTAGAAAACATAATATCAAGAGATATCATCAAGTTTCAACTGATGAAGTTTATGGTGATTTACCTTTAGATAGAAAGGATTTATTATTTACTGAAGAAACTCCACTTCATACATCTAGTCCTTATTCTTCTAGTAAAGCTGGGGCTGATTTACTTGTTATGGCTTATTATAGAACTTATGGTCTTCCTGTTACAATTAGTAGATGTTCTAATAATTATGGACCATATCAATTTCCTGAAAAATTAATTCCTGTTGTTATCAGTAAGGCGTTAAATGATGAGTCTATTCCTGTTTATGGTAAGGGTGAAAATGTTCGCGATTGGATTCATGTAATAGATCATAATATTGGTGTTGATTTAATTGTAAGAAATGGTAGAGTTGGTGAGGTCTATAATCTTGGTGGACATTCAGAAAGAACTAATTTAGATGTTGTTAAGACCATTTTAAAACAAATGGGTAAATCCGAAAGCTTGATTAGTTTTGTTACTGATAGACCTGGTCATGATTTAAGATATGCCATAGATTCTACTAAGGTTGAAAAGGAGCTTGGATGGAATCGTACTTATACATTTGAGGATGGAATAAGAGAAACTGTTAATTGGTATTTAAATAATCAAGAGTGGATTGATAACATTAAAAGCGGAGAATATAGAAACGCATATTTGAAAAAATAATTAGGAAAATGGTTTTTTGTCCCATTTTTCTTTTTTTTGACTGTTAAATATGATATAATCAATTAGTAGGTAAGGTGAATATATGACAAAGAGTAATAATGCTATTGAAGTTAAAAATATGTCTAAAGATTTTAAATTGATATATGACAAACCAAATACTTTAAAAGAAAGATTGGTATTTTGGAAGAGTACAAAGAAGGAATATAGACATGTTTTAAAAAATATTAATATAAATATTAAGAAAGGAGAAACTGTTGCTTTAATAGGGACTAATGGTAGTGGTAAGAGTACATTGTTGAAATTAATGACTAAGATTATTTATCCTACTAAAGGTACTATTAAAACTAATGGAAAACTAACTTCTTTATTGGAACTTGGTGCTGGATTTCATCCTGATTTTACGGGAAGGGAAAATATATATTTTAATGCGTCTATTTTTGGTTTAACTGCTGCTGAGATTGATAAAAGAGTTGACGATATAATTAAGTTTTCTGAGCTTGAAGATTTTATTGATGCTCCTGTTAGAACATATTCATCTGGTATGTATATGAGACTTGCTTTTTCTGTTGCTATAAATGTTGATGCTGAGATATTACTTATTGATGAAATATTAGCAGTTGGAGATCAACATTTCCAAGATAAGTGTTTTGAAAAGTTAGAACAACTTAAGAGTAGTGGAAAAACGATTGTTATTGTAAGTCATAGTTTAGGTTCCGTAAAAAAATTGTGCAATAGGGGAATATGGATTTATGATGGCGAAGTAAGACTTGATGGAAATATTGATGATGTTGTTTCTGAATATTTAAAGGTGTGTGGTTAATATGTTTAAGGAGATTTATAATTATAGAGAA
Organism: Bacilli bacterium; assembly: GCA_918219625.1. The sequence continues at coordinate 17,395 of CAKJXT010000010.1, read as the reverse complement.
CTTTTAAAAAGTAATGTAAAAAAAGAAATACGAGGAAAATATAAAGGCTCTTTTTTAGGAGTATTATGGAGTTTTGTTAATCCATTACTTATGACACTTGTGTATGCGATTGTGTTTCCTTTTATTTTGAAAAATAGCCAAGATCATTATGTTACGTTTTTAATTACTGGTATTATTCCATGGACTTTTTTTACTACTTGTGTTTGTCAAGGAACTAATACAGTTTTAATTAATGGAGGAATTATTAAAAAGGTTTATTTTCCTAGAGAAATTCTTCCAATATCTGTAGTTACTAGTGCACTTGTAAATTTTTTGATATCATGCTTAATTATATTTATATTTTTGATATTTAGTGGTATAGGATTTAGTTTTAATATATTATTTTTACCATTTATTATTTTGATTCAATACATATTACAACTTGGTATCGTATTAATAACTAGTGCGATTGATGTGTATATAAGAGATGCAGAATATATCATTAATTTTTTGGTTCAAATGTTATTTTATGCTACTCCAGTTTTATATTCATCAAGCTTATTTCCTGAAAAAATAAGATGGATTTTAAATTTAAATCCTATGACCCAAATTATTGATGGATATAGGGATGTTTTGTTTTTTAAGCAAATGCCAAATTTACAATGGTTAAGTTTTGTATTTATTGTTAGTATGATTATTTTGGGGTTTGGTATTATTGTATTTAAAAGACTTGAGAAAGGTTTTGCAGAGGAGGTTTAATTATGGCAAAATGTGATGTTATTATTCCAGTTTATAATGCTCCTGAGTATGTTCAAATGTGTGTATTTGCATTATTGAATAATACTGAGAGTGATAGTTTAGGAACTGTGTTTTTACTTGATGATAAATCGAATGAAATAACTGCTAATATGTTAGATAATTTACAAAAAAGGTATAAGAAACAAGTTAAAGTGATTCATAATACTGAAAATTTAGGTTTTATAAAAAATGTTAACAAAGGGTTTTCAATGTGTAAAGAAAAATATGTTATGTTATTAAATACAGATTGCTTTGTTGCTAGTCATACAGTTGAAAAATTAATGAATCATATGGAAAAAAATGAAAAAATTGGTCTTATATGTCCTATTTGCTCTAATGCAGCAAATTTAACATTAGAAATGTATCCTGGTTTTTCTTATATGCAAATGGATAAGCTTTTAGAAAAAAAATTTTCTGGGATTAATTATGATGCATGTACTGTTGTTGGTAATTGTTTAATGATTTCTAAGAAATGTCTTGATGAGGTAGGATATTTAGATGAAATTTATGGTATGGGATATGGCGATGAAACAGATTATCAGTTTAAATCAATGCAAAAAGGATTTGAGGCTAAAGTTGCACTTGATACTTATGTCTTTCATAAGGCTGAAGTTTCATTTAATACTACTGATAAGAAAAGAAGCGAAAGATTAGAAAAGAATAGAAAAATATTTTTTGATAGGTGGGGTGATGAATACAATAAGCTTTTACAAGAATATTCTAAAAATGATCCTATTGAATTTATTAAGAAAAATATAACTGATGATGATAAAAAAATTGATTTAGATTTTGCATTTGTTTTACCTCAGATGGGAAGAGGAACTGGTGGAGTTATTTTGATTACTGAACTTGTTAATTATCTATCTATACTTGGTTTAAATATTGGAATGATTAATTTATATCCTGGTAGTTATAGTGAAATAATGAATTTTACTCCAATTAGTCCACGTGATATAGATATAATTAGTGTTAAATTTTTGATAGCCACTATTTTTGACAGTGTTTTTTTTGCTAAAAAACTTTCTGAGAAAATTGGTGCAAGATTAATTTATTTTTCTCAAGGTTACGAGTTTATGTTTTTAGATGGCACTAAGTATGGTCAAGTTGAAAGTTCATTCAAAATAGTAGATTATGTTATAACTATTTCTGATTTTTTGAAGAATAGTTATAAAAAATTATTTGATATTGATTCTTTAAAGGTATGCAATGGTATTAATTATGATATATTACATACTGATAAGCTTGTTTGTAATGATAGAAAATCTATTTTTATGAATTTGAGGAATGAATCTTTAAAAGGCGGGTTTATTTTAAATGATATTATAAAACGCATAAGTGTTGAATGTAATGATGTGGATGTTTATGTGTTAGATAATTCAAAAAAATCAGATTTGTGTGTTAATAATAATTCAAGTGTTAATATCAATGTTATTAATGGTCCTATTTCAAGGATGGAGGTTTATAATATTTTAAAAAAATGTGATATATTGGTTGATTCTTCTTTTAGTGAAGGATTTGGTTTATTACCTTTGGAAGCAATGTCATGCGGTGTAGTTCCTGTTGTATCAAATGCTTTAGGTAATGTGGAATATTGCGTTGATGGCATTAATTCATTTATTATTGATGCTGTAAATAATTCTGAATTATATATTGACAAAATTAAAGTATTGCTTGAAGATAATAATAAGTTGAATGAGATGAAGAAAAATGCAATTGCTACATCTCAAAAATATGATTTTGTTAAAACAATACAACAATATAAGAAAATATTTGAAGATATATTAAGAAATAAAATTAAGGGATTAGATTATCAATTGACAGATAATGATAAGCTTAAGTTGGATAAATATTTATTGTCAGAATCTGATTTTAATAAAATAATTAAAGGATGTAAATTAAATTTTGTTCATAATAATGGTAGTACAAGATTAAAAAATTTAAAAATTTTAGCTAAGGAATTTATTAAATCAAATCTCTATCTTTCAAAAAAGACTATTAAGTCAATTCTACATAAGGATTATAGGTTATAATTATGAAAATATGTGGTGTTGTTGTACTTTATAATCCATCTAGTAATGTAAATAAAAGAATTACTTCATATATTAGTAAAGTTGATAAATTATTTGTAGTTGATAATAGTAATAATGATAATTCTGATCTTTTGTTAAAAAATGATAAGATTGAGTATGTTCCGAATTTTGGGAATTTGGGGATATCAAAAGCTTTAAATATTGCTGCTTCAGCTGCTTTTAAGGAAGATTATGATTGGATTTTGACTATGGATCAGGATAGTTTTTTTGAAAATGATAATTTAGATAAATTGATAAGTTTTGCATCTCAATGTGATTATACTAAAATTGGTATTATTTCTCCTTGGCATAGAACGAAGGCTGATTATTTTAAACCTGTTGATAATATTGAGGAAAGATTGGAGGTTATGACTTCTGGCAATCTTGTCAATTTAAAGGCATGGCATAAGGTTTCAGGATGGAAAGATTGGTTTTTTATTGATAATGTTGATATTGAATTTTGCATGAATTTAAATGTAAATAAATATAAAGTTATTAGACTAAATTCATCAGAATTAGAACATAATCTGGGGGATATTTCTATAAAAAAAGTTTTAGGAAGAAAATTTGTTTGCTCTAATCATAATTATATCAGACAATATTATATGGTAAGAAATTTATATTATCTTAAAGATATGTATTACAAATACTATCCGGATTATATTGATTTTATGCTTCGTGGTATGCATGGTAGAGCAAGAAATATAATAGTGTGGGAAAAAGATAAATATAGAAAAATTAGAAACATGATTAGAGGTTATAGAGATTATAAGCATAATATTAAAGGTGTTTATAATTATAAAGATTAGGTGATTTTATGAAATATATAAAGAAATATAAGTTTATGCTATTATTTTTATTAATGGTAATTTCATTTTTTACAGCAAGATTAACTATTACATGGGATAGTGCACATTATATGTCATATGTTGAAATTTTTGAAGGTATTAAACCATTTAATAGTTGGGATATTGTGAGGGGGCCTATTTTTCCTTTGTTTATTTTCATAGGTGATAAATTATTTGGTAAAAACGCTATAGGTTTACTTACTTTAATATTTTTTGTTTATTTGATTTATTGCTATCTTGTTTATTTGGTATCTAAAAAAATTTTTAAAGATGTGAAATATGGCAAATATTTTTCATTATTATTTATTTTGTTTGGTATATTTAATCCTCTAATTTTTGGATACTTTCATACTTTATTGACTGAGTTTTTAGCAATTACTTTAATGGTGTTGTGCTGTTATCTATCGTGGAAATGGATATATATAAAAAATAAATGTCAAAAGGTTTATTATTCTTTATTCTTTATATTATCATTGCCTTTTTCATACTTTTTAAAGCAACCATTCATTTGCATAGTCTTTATTCCATTATTAGTTAGTATCATTATTTGCATAATAAAAAATCATGATATAAAAAATGTTATATATAGATTTGGAACTATGATTGTTTCTATTATTGTTCTATTTATAGGTATTTTTTGCTGGAATCATTTTTTAATTTATAAAAATGTTGATATGAATACCGGTAGAGATTCGTCTTCACTTTTGACTGGTCAATTGTTGGGAGCTGTTTCAAATTTTGATTTATCTATAATCGATGATTATTCTTTGATTGAAAACGATAAATCTTTATCGAAAAAAGAAAGAAGTTATGCAAAAAGGTTAATTGATAATAATAAAAAAATATTGCTAATTAAGATATTTGATAATGATAAGCTTATTGAGAGTGATTTGATTCTTGTTGGTGATAATGGTAGTAGTGTTTTTGATGTTGTTAAAGAGTTGTCATTCTTTTCAATTAAACATCCTGATCTACTTATAGAATCCTACTCGAAAAATTATTGCGCTATCAGTAGTATTTGTGTTATTGATTCTGCAGATGGAGTTGGGTATTGGATTACTAATAGAATGGAATTTATTAATCTTTTCGAAAATAATTCTATTGCATATAAATTTTTAAATTCAGGTAGTAATTTGTTTTATTTGAGTTCTGAGAAATATGAAAGTGCTAAATATTTTGAACAAATTGGTGGTTTAAGTATTACATCGAGACTTTTATCAATATTAAAAGTTCCTACTAATGTTATGTATAAGTTAGTAATGGTTTTAATGCCTTTTGTATCTATTTTGTTTTTTGTATTTACATTTATAAAAAGAAAAACTATAATAAAGAATGATTTGTATTATTTTGGGATTATATTTCTAATTTCATCATTTTTAACAACTTTAATTTCATCTTCAACAGGCCAGATTATTGATCGATATTCTGTTTATTGTTTTATACCTGGGTTCGTTGGAATTATTGCGTGTGTTAAGTTTTGTATTTCGAGTATTAAGTTAAGAAAGGATAAATAATAATTTATGGAAAAGTTGTTAGTTGTTATTCCCGCTTATAATGAGGAAGAGAATATTGAAAAGGTTTTAAAAGAAATAAAAAAGGATATAAAGGGTGCTGATATATTAGTTATTAATGATTGTTCTAAGGATATGACTAGAAAAATTGTTGAAAAGAATGGCGTTAAGTGTATCACAAATGTTTTTAATATGAGATATGCGATGGCGGTTCAGACTGGAATTAAATATGCTAGAGATAATGGGTATGATTATGTTATTCAAATGGATGCAGATGGTCAGCATATAGCAAGCGAAGCGGGAAAATTGTATAAAGAAATAAAAAAATCAAATATAGATATTGTTATTGGTTCAAGATATTTGATTGATACAGGTTATCCTTGCCCATTATTCAGAAGAATTGGTACAAAATTATTCTCAAAGATGATTAAAATGTTTTGCGGAGTAAAAATTGCAGATCCTTTGTCTGGGTTTCAGTGCCTAGGGAAAAGTGTTATTGATTATTATGCCGAAATGGGAAATTATCCTGAATATCCAGATGCTGGACTTGTTATAGAAATGTTATTAAGAGGGTACAAAATTAAGGAAGTTCCAGTTAAAATGAGACTTAGAGAAAATGGTGTTTCTATGCATTCTGGGATTTTGAAACCTATTAAATATATGATTACACAATTTTATATTTGTGTCGTAATGGTTATTAAGTATATAGGAAAGAGGAGGGGAAGATAATGAAAAATTTATATTTTATTATTGTTTCTGTTTTAATAATGATTTATATGTTTGTATCAATTAGAAAGAATAAATTAAGTGTTACTAATTCATTTATATGGGTTGTATTTTGTTTCATAATGTTGATTTTATCTATATTCCCTAAATCATTAGATTGGTTGGCAAATTTTCTTGGTATTGAATATCCTCCAGCTTTATTTCTAACTGTTGCTGTTGTTATATTATTTATCCTTAATTTTATTCAATCAAAAAAAATTGAGGAATTACAAAAAAAAGTTATAAATGTTGGACAAGAATTAAGTATTATTAAGGGTGCTGTAAATGAAAAAAAGTAATTGCTATGAGGTTAGTGTTGTTATCCCGTGTTATAATTCTGAAAAATATATAGAGAAGACTTTAGATTCAATCTGTAATCAGACATTTAGAGATTATGAGATAATATGTGTTAATGATGGTTCTACTGATGGTACTTTGGACATATTAAAAAAATATGAAAAAAAATTTAAAAATTTTATTGTTATTTCAAAAGAAAATGATAGGGGAGCTACAACTATTAAAACAGGACTAAAAGAGGCTTCTGGTAAATATGTTTGCGTTATTGATAATGATGATTATGTTAGTCCTGATTATATAAAAGAGTTGTATAATACTATTAAATCTGAAAGTGCTGATATTGCTGTTTGTGGGTTCCAAAGAGAAGATTTTGAAACAAAGAAGGTTATTTCACAAGAGATGAATAATAAAAGAAAATCTATTATTGTTAGTGATGATTATGGCAAATTACTTGAGATTAATACATCATTGTGGAATAAGATGTTTAAGTCTAACTTAATTAAAACTGTTATAAACGTGGATAATTTATTTGGCATGGATATGATTTATCTTGCGTATATGTATCCAAAGACAAAAAAAATAGCATTTAACGAAAATATTTTGTATTATTATCAAATAAGAGAAAAATCTAGTATTAATAATTTAAAAAGTGAATATATAAAAAAAGTATATGATAGTTTATTAATTGTTAGAAATTATTATAATTTGATTAATCCTGGTATGAGTGAGTTTTTAAATTGTTATGTTTTTTTACATGTTGGTGTTTCCTTATTGTATAGAATGTATAATAATGATGATTTTAATTATATGTATAGTCAAAATATTAAATATTTAAAAACTAATTTTCCATTATGGTTAAAAAATAGATATTGTAATTTAAGATATGTTATTTTTAATAAGGGTACTAATTTTAAATTGTATATTTGCAAATTATTTTATAAATTTCATTTATTTAAATTGTTTTTATTTATTTATACTTTTTTCATTAATAAATTTAATATTGATATTAAATGGTAGGGAGGTTTTTATATGGAAAAGGAAAAAATTTACGTTACTAAGTCATCAATGCCTGATTTTGATGATTATTGCAATTTAATACGTAAAATATGGGGGAGTCATTATATGACTAATAATGGTCCATTACATGAGGAATTGTGTGAAAGAATAAAAGAGTTTTTAGGTGTTAGCAATGTTACTTTATTTACTAATGGACACCTGTCATTAGAAAATGCATTACAAGCTTTGAATTTACACGGTGAGATTATAACTACACCTTTTACATTTGTTTCTACGACACATGCTATAGCTAGAACTGGTAATATCCCTGTTTTTTGTGATATAAATCCGGATAATTATACTATAGATGCGGATAAGATAGAAAGTTTAATTACTGATAAAACTTGTGCAATATTACCTGTTCATGTGTATGGGAATGTTTGTGATGTGGAAAAGATTGAGGAGATTGCTAAAAAGTACAATTTAAAGGTAATTTATGATGCGGCGCATGCTTTTGGCGTTAAATATAAAGGAAAATCTATTGCTAGTTATGGGGATATGTCTATGTTTTCTTTTCATGCTACTAAGGTTTTTAATACGATTGAAGGTGGTGCTTTGGTGTATGATGATCCTAATTTTGTTAGGGTCTTGAATAATTTGAAGAATTTTGGTATTCTAAGTGAAGAAGAGGTAGAATATATTGGTGGTAATGCAAAAATGAATGAATTTCAAGCTGCAATGGGACTTTTGAATTTGGAAAATTTAATTGATAATATTGAAAAAAGAAAAAAAGTTGTTTTGAAATATATTGAATTGCTATCTAAAATTGAAGGAATTAAATTAAATGCTGTTGCAGATAATGTTGAATCTAATTATGCTTACTTTCCAATTGTTGTAGAAGATGAGTACGGTCTATCTAGAAATCAATTATACGAATTATTAAAGAAATATGATATTTATTCGAGAAAATATTTTTATCCAATTAGTAATGATTTTGAAATGTATGCTAATTGTAGAGGTGAAACACCTATTGCACGTGATATTTCTGAAAAAGTTTTAACTTTACCTTTGTATCCTGATTTAAGTATGGATTCAGTTTGTAAAATTTGTAAAATTATTAAAAACAAAAAGTAGAAGAGATTGGGTGATATGTTATGAAAAAAAATGTTTTAGTATTTCCATGTGGATCTGAAATTGGATTGGAAGTCTACAGGGCATTAAAATTTTCTAAAGATTTTCATTTGGTTGGTGGTTCATCTGTTTCTGACCATGGTGAATTTGTTTATGAAGATTATGTTGAAGATATTCCTTTTATTGATGATGATTGTTTTATTGATAAGTTGAATGGTATAATAAAAAAATATAAGATAGATATGATTATACCTGCTCATGATAGTGTTGTTTTAAAACTTGCACAAAATTCTGATATGGTTATGGCTACAATTGTTTCTTCAAATTTGTATGCTTGTGAAATATGCCGTTCTAAGAAAAAAACTTATGAATTGTTTGATGGTGTTTTGCCTGTTCCTAGGGTTTATAAAAGCATTGATGAAGTTGATGAATATCCTGTTTTTTTGAAGCCTGATGTTGGACAAGGTGCAAAAGGTACTAAAAAAGTCAATAATTATGAAGAATTGAAATTTTATATGGAACATAGCGATGATGATTTATTAATTCTTGAATATTTACCAAACGAAGAATATACTATAGATTGCTTTACAGATTTTAATGGTAATTTATTATATTGTGAGGGTAGAAAACGTAATAGGATATCTAATGGAATTAGTGTTAGTTCAATTGCTGTATCAAATGAGCAGTTTTTAACTTTTGCAAAAAAAATAAATGATAAACTTCATATGAATGGCGCGTGGTTTTTTCAGTTAAAAGAAAGAGCGAATGGTGAATTTGGTTTGTTGGAAATAGCGCCTAGAATTGCAGGTACAATGGAATTTCAAAGAGCTTTTGGTGTTAATTTACCATTATTAAGCTTATATAATGCCTTAAAAATTCCTGTTTCTATTTGTAAAAATGATTATGAAGTAAGAATGGATAGAGCTTTATCAACAACATTTAAAATTATGTATCAATATGATTGTGTTTATATAGATCTGGATGATACATTAATTGTTGATGGTAAAGTTAATTATGAAATAATTGCTTTTTTGTATAAGTGTATTAATGAAGGTAAAAAAGTAATATTAGTTACTAGACATAGTGTTAATCCGTTAGATACTTTAGAAAAATATCATATTTATAATTTCTTTGATCAAATAATTCACTTAGATAATAATTCTGATAAGGCTGATTTTATACAAGAAAAATCTATTTTTATCGATGATTCTCATGCTGAACGCTCAAAAGTTTTTGTGAAGAAAATTCCTGTTTTTGATGTTAACATGGTTGATGTTTTAAAGTAGAATGTGTTGATAGAAATGAATAAAAAGAAATTTGATTTATTTAATATTACTTGGTATATTATTGGTTCTTTATCATATGGATTTACATCGTTGATATATATGATTATTATTAATAGATTATTAAATATTGAAGCTACAGGGCAGTATAGCTTTGCTTTTGCTATTGCGTCTATTTTTTATACAATTGGAGTTTATTATGGAATGACATATCAAGTTACTGATGTGTCTAATAAATATAGTGATACGGATTATATTTATAATCGTTTAACTTCATGTTTTATTATGTTTTTTTTGAGTTTGATTTTTGTAATCTTTAATAAGTATAGTGAATCTAAAATTCTTTTGGTATTATTGTTAGTTTGTTATAGAGGATTTGATGCATTATTTGATGCTTTACATGCTATTATTCAAAAAAGAGATTTTATATATAAGATAGGCTTATTGGTTTTCTTTAGAACTATCTTATTAATTATTGTTTTTTTTATCATAACTTTGATATTTAGAAATTTATCTATTAGTATTATTTCTATTGTTTTACTTGATTTATTATTTACAGTTGTTGTTGAACTTCCTATAGTTAAGAAAATGCTGGTATCAAGTAAATTTAATTTTAAAAAAAATATTAAACTATTGTGTGAGGGCTTTTTTGTATTTTTATTTACTTTTTTAGCTATGTTTATTTTAAATTCTCCTAAATATGTTATAGATATTTATTTGAATGATGAATTACAGGGTATTTTTGGAATTATTTTTATGCCATCATCATTTATGTCGATGGTAAGTATTTATTTTATTCATCCATTCTTAAATGAGATAACTGAATGTATTAAATGCAATAATTATAAAGGATTATCTAATATTATTTTTAGACTTTCAATGATAATATTTGTTTTTGGTTCAGGTGTTTCTTTTGTTGCGTTTTTAATTGGTATTCCTGTATTGGAATTAGTATATGGTATTAATTTAGTAAATTATAGATTTGACTTATTAATTATTATGATAGGTACAATATGGTATTCATTATATTCATTGTTGTCTTCTATTTTTATTGCTATGAGAAAAAATGTTTATCAAGTTATAATATTGATATTAATTTCTGCTTTCTCATATTTTATATGTAATATATTAATTAGTAAATATAGTGTTTTAGGTGCTTCATATTCATACTTTGTTATAATGTTCGTTCAACTATTTATTTATGTTATTTCATATTTTGCAATTGTTTTTAAAAAAAGTGTAGGTAAAAAAATATAGTTTTTATTGTTTGATTTTTATAATAATTTATTTACAAAAAATTGCAAAAGAATTTAAAATGTTGTATTATAAATGTATTTGTTAGTTTGGTGATATCATGAAGTTGAAATATATTGATAATAAATTGATTATTTTTGTAATTCTAGTTACTATATTGTTTTTTCTTGTACTTTTTTCTTTTTTTAATTTTAATTTTTATGGTGAGAATATTAATTTTTCAAATTATACAGAGAGCAATGATTTTGTTGCTGGTATTTCAAGTAATGGAAATTATGGTGCATATGATAAAAATAGCCATACATATTATTTTTCAAAGAATGTATTTGATTTACATAAAATACATATTGAATCATCGTATAAAACTAAATATAAGATTAATCAGATTTCTGATGATGAATATAATATATATATTTATAGTGCTAAATATTTTCAAAAAAGAACAATAAAACTTTTAAATAATTCTATAATTTCAATCAATTATTTTGATGAATTGGGTAAACACGAACCACCTAATTTTAATAATTTAAATATTTATGATAGGCAAGACATTAATATTGTTTTTAGAATAATGGATAATGATTATAAAAAGCGTTTTTATAATTCTAATAATTTTGTTGAACCTGCTGTTTTAAGGGTTAGAGGTGCTTCTAGCACGCTTTTTCCTAAAAAATCTTTTAAGATTGAGTTTTCGAAAAAAAAATCATTATTAGGTATGAATGAAGATGATGACTGGGTTCTTGATGCTTTATTTATGGATAAATCTAAGGTGCGTAATTTGCTATCTTATTCTTTATGGAATAGGATTAATGATAATCAGAATATTAATAATGATTTGAGTGGTGAATTTGTTGAGGTTTTTATTGATAACGAATATGATGGTTTATTTGTTTTAAAACAAAAGGTTGGTAAAAAGAGTGTGAATGTTTCTGATACAGGATTTCTTGCAAAATCGGTAAATCATATGACGGATAATTATCTATCCGAATTAATTTCCCCTGATATTAAATTTGTTGATAATGGGTGTAAATTTGTTTATGGTAATTTAGAAATGAAATATTGTACAGTTGATTCATTAGTGAATTTTAAAAATAGAATTAGGAGTTATTATGGTGATAATGAGTTTTATACTGTTGATTCTAATTTTGATTTAAATAATTATTTAAATTATTATGCATTTATTTCTTTTATTTCTGGTGTTGATAATGTTACTAAAAATTTATATTTTTCTATGATAGATTCTTCTTCTAAAATAATAATAACTCCATGGGATCTTGATTTAACATGGGGACTTGATTGGGCTAATACTGGGGAGTTACATAGTAATTTTGATATGAATTTGAGTGCAAATTATGAATGGTTAGAGACAAATATTATTAGTAAATTTGATGAAAAAACTTTATCTTTATTAAAACAAAGATATTGGGAATTACGAAAAGATATTATTACTATGGATACAATTAATAATTATTTAAATTCATACAAAGAACTACTTGTTAATAGTGAAGCTGCTAAGCGTGATAGTGAACGTTGGTATCAATATGATGTTGAGTATGAGATAGAACAGATTCGTGAATGGGCTAGTCGAAGAATTCAATTTTTAGATGAATATTTTAAATAAAAACTTCTATTAATTTAGTTGTTTTTATTTTTTATTTTTTTTTAATATGTTATAATAAGTAATTGTTGGAGGTAGTTATGTTTAGATTTGAAAATAAATATTTAATTAATAGTCTTCAAATAGAAGAATTAAAACATAGATTAGCTCCAGTGGTTTCTCTTGATCCTATTTTATCTGGCAGAAAGTTTTATAGTATTAGAAGTTTATATTTTGATGATTATTCTGATACTTGCTTAAATCAGGTAGTTAATGGAGTAAGTAAAAGGGTTAAATATAGAATTCGTTTTTACAATTTTAATGAAAAATATATTGTTTTAGAAAAGAAGTATAAGATTAATAATATGACTCGTAAGGTTAGTTGCGAAATTACTAAGAAACAAGCACTTGATATTATTAATAATAGAAATTTAAATATTTCTAAGGATAATCCTAAGTTATTGAATGAATTTTATTTAAAAATAAGATGTGATGGTTTTAAACCTAAAATTATTATTGATTATGATAGAACTCCTTTTGTGTATGATGCTGGAACAGTTAGAATTACTATTGATCATAATATTTCATGTAGTTATGATATTAAGAATTTTTTTAATAAGGATATATTAAGAATTCCTTTGATGGATAAAGGATATTCTATATTGGAAGTTAAATATACAGGTTTTATGCCTGATTTTATACGCCATTGTATTCAAATTAAAGGATTGGAGTTATCTTCTTATTCTAAATATAAGAATGGTAGGTTAGCTCTTAAAAATTATGTTGGAGGTTGTTTATGAGTTTTTCAGATATTTTTAAAAAGAATTTTTTAGAGAATTTTACAGGTACTATTAGTATTCAAATGGTTATAGTTACACTTTTAATGGCATTACTATTTTCATTTGTTGTTTTTAATATTTATAAATTAACTAGTAAGAATACTATATATTCTAGAAATTTTAATATTACTATGTCTTTGATTGGTATTGTTACTGCTGGTGTTGTTTTATCAATGCAAGCAAATATTGTTGTTTCACTTGGTATGGTTGGTGCTTTATCAATTGTAAGATTTAGAACTGCTGTTAAGGAACCAAGAGATTTGTTATTCTTGTTTTGGTCCATTAGTAATGGTATTATAATAGGTGCTGGAGTATATTCATTAGTATTTATTATGGCTATTGTACTTTCTATTGGACTTTTATTATTTGATTTAATTCCAGCTAGAAAGATTCCTTATTTATTGGTTGCTAATTATAAGAATACTGTTGCTGGAGGAGCAGGCGATAAGATTGAAAATATGCTTAACGAGAATAAAATTAAATATAGAGTAAAATCTCGTAATGTTACTAAGGATAATATTGATATTATTTATGAATTATATTGTAGTGACGCAAATGATTTACAAAATAGTTTAAGTAAAATTAAAGAAATTACATCCTTTAATTTATTAACTCAAGATGGAGAATGCCAATTTTAGGTATTCTTTTTAATTTTAAATAGTAATTAACTTTACTATTTTTTTTAATTATTTTATAATTATTATAGGGGTTTATAGAATGAGGTGAGTATGAAGAGGGTTGTTATTTTAGCTTTACACTTAGGTTATGGAGGAATTGAAAGAGCTATAAGTGATTTGGCTAATAGTTTAGTTGACGATTATATCGTAGAAATTGTTTCTACTTATAAGGTTTATGATAAGCCTGTTAATAGATTAGATAGAAGAGTTAAGATTACTTATTTAAGTGATTTAAAACCAAATAAAAAAGAGTTTAAAGATAATTTAAAAAAATTAAAATTAATTAGTACTCTTAAGGAAGGAATTAAAAGTGTTAAGATTCTTAAATTAAAGAAAGAGTTGATGATTAACTATATTAAAGAATGTGATGCTGATGTTATAATTTCAACTCGTGATATTCATAATAAGTGGTTAGGTGAGTATGCTAAAGATGGTGTTTTAAAAATAGGTTGGGAACATAATCATCATCATGGGAATATGAAGTATGCGAATAAGATAATTGATAGTTGTAGTAATTTAGATTACTTTGTTTTAGTTTCTAAGGATTTAACTGATTTTTATAAGGATAGAGTAAAACCTAAATGTGTTTATATTCCTAATTTGGTTGCAAAGGCAAATATTAAATCTGATTTAAAGAATTGTAATTTAGTTAGTATTGGTAGATTGTCTAAGGAAAAGGGATTTTTGGATTTGATTGATGTATTTAATTTAATACATATGAGTTATCCAGAGTGGAAGTTAAATATAATTGGCGATGGTGAGGAAAGAGATAAAATTATTTCTAAAATAAATAAATTAGGTTTATCTGATAGTGTTATTATGCATGGATTTTTAGATAAGGAACACGTAGGTAAAATTTTATCTCAATCATCAGTTTATTTAATGACTTCTTATACTGAATCTTTTGGTATTGTTTTATTAGAGGCATTTTCTTATGGTGTTCCTTGTGTTGCATTTGATTCTGCTGAGGGTGCTCGTGAGATTATTAGTAGTAATTGGGATGGCTATTTAATTAAAGATAGGAATAAAGATGAATTTGCTAAAAGAACTTGTAATTTGATTAATAATTACAGTAGAAGGTTTATAATGGGTAATAATGCTTTGAAAAAAGCTGATAAATATTCTTTGGAAGAGATAAGAGATAAATGGAAAAAAATTATAAAGTAGGTGAGGTATGAAAAAGGTATTATTTATATCTAGTACTGGTGGACATTTTAATGAACTATTACAGTTATCTAGGACTATGAAAAAATATGATTCTTATATTATTACAGAAAAAACTAAGTCTACTTTAGGACTTGTTGATAAATATGGTTCTAAGATTAAGTTTTTGAAATATGGAACTAAGTCTCATTTGAGTTATATTTATATTTTCCCATGGAATTGTATTAAGAGTTTATTTTATTTTTTAAAGATAAGACCTAGTGTTGTTGTTACGACAGGAGCACATACCGGTGTTATTATGTGTTATATTGCGAAATTATTTAGAAAAAAAGTAATTTATATTGAGACTTTTGCTAATATTAAGACTAAAAGTATGAGTGGTAAGCTTGTATATCCTATTGCTGATATGTTTGTTGTTCAGTGGAAAAGTATGCTTAAGCTTTACCCTAAAGCTGTTTATGGGGGGTGGATTTTTTGATTTTTGTTAGTTTGGGTACAAATGATAAGAATTTTGAAAGATTGCTTGATACTATAGATACTGAGATTAAAGAAGGAAAGATTAGAGATGAGGTTGTTGTTCAATCTGGTTATACAAAGTATGATTCAAAAAATATGAAAATTATTGATTTGATGCCTATTGATATGTTTAATAAGTATATAACTGATTGCGATATTTTGATTACTCATGGTGGTGTTGGTACTATACTTGATGGATTGAAGAAAGGTAAAAAAATTATTGCTTTTCCTAGACTTTCTAAATATGGTGAGCATGTTAATGATCATCAGGTGGAAATTATTGATGAATTTTATAATTCTGGATTTATTTTGACTGGTGAAGTAGAGGATGTTTCTTCTTTAATTAAAGAGTGTTCTAGTTTTAATCCTAAGAGTTATAAGTCTAATAATTATAAGTTTAATAAATTAATAAGTGATACTATAGATAGCTTTTAAGTAAAATTGTTGTATTGACACTAAAAATATGTTGTGTTATTATATGCCGTAGAAATTGCTTTTTTAAAAAGCATAGATTGGAGTTGTTTTATGAAAATATTAGTTACAGGTGGTACAGGTTACATTGGAAGTCATACTTGCTGTGAGTTATTAGATGCAGGTTATGAAATAGTTGTCATTGATAATTTTTCTAATAGTAAGCCTGATGTTATCGATAAGATTAAGGAAATTACTGGAAAAGATTTTAAGTTTTATGAAGGTGATGTTTGTGATAAGACATTGTTAAATAAAATTTTTTCTGAAAATGAGATAGGAGCTGTAATTCATTTTGCTGGTTATAAGGCAGTTGGTGAATCAGTAGCTAAACCATTAATGTATTATAGAAATAATTTGGGTTCTACTTTATCTCTATTGGAAGTTATGAGTGAATTTAATTGTAAGAAGTTAGTATTCTCTTCTAGCGCGACTGTTTATGGTAGCCCTAAGAGTTTGCCTATCAAAGAGGATTTTAGTTTATCTACAACTAATCCTTATGGAACTACTAAGTTAATGATTGAGGATATTTTAAGAGATTTATATGTTTCTGATAATGAATGGAGTATTGCAATTTTAAGATATTTCAATCCAATTGGTGCTCATAAGAGTGGATTAATTGGTGAGAATCCTAATGATATTCCTAATAATTTAATGCCATATATTGTTAAAGTTGCTAATGGTGAGTTAGAGTGTTTAAGTGTATTTGGTAATGATTATGATACACATGATGGTACTGGTGTAAGAGATTATATTCATGTTGTTGATCTTGCTTTAGGACATATTAAAGCTATAGAGTATATTTTAAATAGTAAGGGTGTTGATGAGTATAATTTAGGTACTGGAAATGGTTATAGTGTACTTGATTTAGTTAATACATTTATGAAAGTTAATAATGTAGATGTAAAGTATAAAATAACTGATAGACGTCCAGGCGATATTGCTGCTTGTTATGCTGATCCAAGTAAAGCTTTAGAGGTACTTGGATGGAAGGCACAACTTGGTATTGAAGATATGTGCCGTGATGCATATAATTTTGTCAAAGAAGTAAAGAAGAAATAGTTAAACTGATATAATAAATGTAGACACACAAAAAAGAGATGTCTACATTTTTATTATGATAAAATAAATATGAAGGAGGATTATATGAGTAGAATTAATGGTAAAAATAAGAAACGAACACCTGAGGAGAAAGAAGCAATA
>CAKJXT010000009.1 GCA_918219625.1 Bacilli bacterium | reverse complement strand
TTTGAACTGCACCCCTTAGAGTAGACAATAATAAAAAAGCAGTTTGATAAAAGTGTTATAATACACTTCCGAAAGGAGGTGTATTTTATTATGGCTTCAAAAGGACAAAAATTTAATAAATATACAGAAGAAATTATTAATGAAGTGCTGGAAGAATTAAAACTTGGTAAATCTAGTTTACAAATATCAAGAGAAAGAAATATTCCAGCTAAAACAATTAGAACTTGGAAACTTAAAAGAATTCTTCATCCAGAAAATTATCCTGGGCAAGGACAAAAACGTGGTAGACCAAAAGAATCTAGCTTAACAAAGGAAGATTGGAAAGAAAGATATGAAATACTAAAAAAATACCAGGCCTTCCTCAAGGCACAACGAGAGAGAAAGTAACTTTTATAAATTTATATAGAAATAATTATAAACTTACTAACATGTGTGCCGTGCTTAATATAAGTTCTAAAACTTATTATAAGTATAGAAACAAGGAAGATCTTGATTATTATGATTATTTAATAATAAAAGAAATATTTGATGATTCTAAGAGTACATATGGATATCGTAGGATTGTTGATGGCCTATTCCAAAAATATGGTGTAATTATGAATGGAAAGAAGGTGTTAAGAATAATGAAAAAATACAATATTCAAGCAGAATATATAAGAAAAGCTAAGATTAAACACAAAAATCAAAGAATTGAAGATAATGTTAAACCAAATCTATTAAATAGAAACTTTACTACAGATGCACCAAATAAAGTATGGGATACAGACGTAACATATCTAATATTTAAAAGTTCAAGAGCATATTTATCTACAATAATAGATTTATATGATAGACATGTAGTTTCTTATGTGATATCTAAAAGAAATGATTTAAAGTTGGTCATGGATACTTTAAATCAAGCTTTAGTAAAAGAAAAAGATGTACATGAATTGATCATTCATAGTGATCAAGGATTCCAATATACATCTTATGAGTACAAAGCTATTTGTGAATCAAGTGGAATACAAATATCAATGTCTAGAAAAGGTACTCCAATTGACGATTCTCCTATAGAGAGTTGGCATTCACTTCTTAAAAAAGAAACTTTGTACAATAATAATATTACATCTTTACAAGAATATATTCAACTTGTAGAAGATTGGATATTATTTTATAACACAACCAGATTAAAGTCAAAAACTAAGAAAAAGAGAAAAACTTACACAAAAAGAGAAAAATAATTTTTTCTCTTTTTAATCTACTGCTTTTTTATTGATGTCTCCTAAACAGGGTTCACATCAAATTATAATTTGTTTTTTTCTTTTATTACTTCATTTGAAATATTAAATATGAATCCAAGCATTAACATATAGCTTAGTAGACTTGACCCTCCATATGATATGAATGGTAGTGTTATTCCTGTTATTGGTAGAAGTCCTATGGTCATTCCTATATTTTGGACTTGCTGATATATTAACATTCCTAGTATTCCAGATATTATATATTTATTTATGTTTTTTTTGGTTTTTAACGCGAGAAATATTAGTTTTATATCAAATATAGCTGTTAATATTATAAGTAGTGTTGATCCTGTAAATCCGAAGTTTGATGCATATACGGCAAATATAAAATCTGTTTGAGGTTCTGGAAAGTATATTGGAGTTTTATTTAGCCCATAACCTGTTATGCCTCCTGATCCGATTGCTGCAAGTCCATTTTCTAATTGATAACCGCTACTGTTTGACCAGTCTAGTAGTCTATCTACTCTTAGGAAAAATGACGTTCCAAAAGTTTTAATAAATAATTCTTTGTTTGTAAAGTATATTGTTACAATACTTCCTATTGTTAGTGTTAGAATTGTGATTGCCAGAACAAACCATCTGTATCTTATTCCTGATATGAATAGCATTATGAATGTGATTAATAGGTATATTAGTACAACTCCTGTGTCTGGTTGTAGAAATGTTAATATACTAGGTATTAATATTATAAAAACTATTTTTATTATAAAAATGAATTCATCTATGCACCTTGGATTTTTGTATTCTGTATTGAATTTATTTATTATGCTTGAGAGAGTTATTATTAATATTATTTTTACAAATTCGCTTGGTTGAAATGTTCCTATACCTGGTATAGTAAACCAGCATTTTGCGTTGTTTACAGGTGTTCCAAACATTAGTAACAATCCTAATAATATTATTCCTATTATATAGAATACCCATGTGTATTTTATGAAAAAATCATTTTTTATTTTCATTACTATAAATATTAGTATAAATCCAATTACGTACCACATTATTTGTTTAGTCATTAGATCTGTTCTATTTATTAATATTTGTGCACTTCCAATTGTTAATACACTTACTATACTAAATAGGATAATTATTATTAATAACCATTTATCTATTTTAAAGTTTTTTAGTTTCATTTTAACACCTCATTATTTATGATACACTAATATTTTTTATTATACAATTAATCGTTGATAAATTAATGTATTTTTAGTATAATTATATTGGTGATGATATGGAGTATTTACAATATTTAGTTATTATATTTATTATGGTGATTATTGCTTTTGCGATAATTAAGTCTAAGAATAAGAATTTTAAAATTGAAGCTAATAAGTTAGTTGTTTATTTAGGCGGAAGAGACAATATTATTGAGTATGCCTATAATAAGTCAAGATTAACTGTTAGACTTAAGGATGTTAGATTAGCTAATAAGGAGAGTATTCAAAAGTTAGGTGCTCAAGGTATTGTTGAAGTTGATGATCAACTTAAGATTATTTTAGGTGAGGATGCAAGACAATTAATTAGATATATTGATGAATTAAGGTGATAAATTTCTTCATCTTTTTTCTTTTTTCGACAAAAATTGCGTTTTTTTTATTATATAATTTTGTCGGGTGATGGAAATGTATCATTTTAAGGAAGCTTTTATTAATTTTACTTGGGTATTATTGCCAGTTGTTGTATTTTTGATTTATGAAGTTTATATTGAAAATATTAATAAGAAGAAAAATGATTTGGCTTTAGAATTTTGTTTGCTTTCTTCTTTATATTTAATGTTTAGATTTGGTTCTTTTAATAATGTATATATATTTAGTATTGTTTTTGATTTCGTTATATTAATTTTTTATGTTAAAAATAAGAAATTTAGTGGATTATTAATTTCTGTTTTTATGATTTACATGTATTATAATTTAAAAATTAATTTGTTTTTATTGGTTTTTAAATTTTTATCTTATTTTATCTTTAGATATTTGTGCAAATCTCAGAAAAATTTTTTATTTTTATCTTATTTTTCTGGTTTTCTTTTTTTAATCGTTTCCTGTTTTTTTAGAGGTGTTTATATTAAACTGTTATTTGAATATTTAGTGTATTATTCTTTATGCTATCTTATAATTATATTTTTGCTTAAGGCCGAAAAAATTATTGAAATTAATATTTCTTACAAGGAATTAATGAAGGAAAGTCAGTTTCGCGAGTCTTTATTTAAGATAAGTCATGAAATTAAAAATCCTATTGCTGTTTGCAAGGGATACTTAGATATGTTTGATGTTAATAATATAGATAATTTTAAAAAATATATTCCTATTATTAAGTCAGAAGTTGATAAAACTTTGAATTTGTTACATGATTTTTCTGCTTGTAAAAAAGTTATTCTTGACTCTGATATTATTGATGTTTCTTTACTTATTGAGGATATTACTAATAATTTTAAATTAATGTTTGATAATCGCAATATTGATTTTTATGTTAATGTTCCAGATGATGAAATATATATTTATGGTGATTATAATAGACTTAATCAGGTTTTTTTGAACATAATAAAAAATAGCATTGAGGCTATTGATTATAATAAAAAAAGTTTTATTAAAGTGGATGTTAGTGTTTTAGATAAATTTGTTAAAATTAGTATTGAGGATAATGGGATAGGTATGAATAAGTATGTTTTAAGTAAGATTAGTGAACCTTTTTATACTACTAAACCTGATGGGACAGGGTTAGGTGTTTTACTTTCTAATGAGATAATAAGCGCACATAAGGGAAGTATTGATTATGAATCAGAGGAGGGAGTGGGGACTTTGGCTGTTATTACACTTCCTCTATATTAGTTTGCTTCTGTATATATGCTTTTATTATAATCATGTTCTTGTTCTTCTAGATTTTTTTCTTTTTCATATAATTCATTTGTGTTTATTAAGAAGAAATCATGTAGTAGGATATCTCTTCCATCTGTTGATATTGGGTCATCCCATGTTGCATCTATATGCATCCATCCTTCTTCTGTTTTTACTAAGTTCCAAATGTGTTCTGAACTACTTATTTTATAGTTGTTTATTCTATATTTGTTTAGAAAAATTGCGATTGTATCACTATATCCTGAGCAAATTGCTTTTCCTTCTAATAATAGTCCTGTTGCTTTATTTGCATTTGTGTCTACTGTCATTTGGTTTTCTGAATTTATTGATGTATCATATTTAGTGTTATTTATAATATAGTCATGAAATGCTTTTAATTTATCATAAGTGTCTAGTGAATCAAGATTTTGTTCATTTATTATTTTGTTGATTTCATTATTTATTAGCATTATTTCTGTTTCTGAATATTGTTTGTTTATTGTTAGTTCTATTTTTCCATATTTGTTAATTGTGAAGTATATATTTTTATAGCTGTTGAAAGGGTGAACTAAATTATTTATTCCTGCTAAATACTCTTTGTTTTCTGCTATTTTATTTACATCATCTATACATTCTTCATATTTACAAAGAAATGTTACTTTTTCATTTCCTCTATTTATTGCAGTGTATAGTATGTTTAATAATTGTTGTTTATTTTCTGGGTATAAATTATCTGTGTTTTGAACATAATTATAGTCATATGGTTTAAAGTATTCATTTGCTTCTTGAAATTTTAATGTGTCTTCCATTTTTTTAATTACTATATCTTTAGTAATATCATCTCTTTTTATATATATAAATACTATTGTTAATATAAATAGTAGAATGTACAAAACCTTTTTCATATAATCACCTAGGATAATTATATCAAAAGTGAAAAAAAAAAAGAAGTATGTTACTTCATTTCATTTACTTTTTTTGTTAATCTTGATTTATTACGAGCAGAGAAGTTTCTTGTAACAACCCCTTTAGATTCAGCCTTATCAATTCTTTTGATAGCGATTTTTAGGTTGTCATTTGCTTTATCTTTTTCGTTTGCTAAAACTGCTTTTTCTACATTTTTAATTGCAGTACGCATACTAGTTTTAAATTCGTTGTTATTTTTTTTCTTTTTTGCTATTACTTTTATTTTTTTCTTAGCGTTCTTCATGTTTGCCATAGTTTCACCTCCCATGTCGTTAATACTTAATGTATTTTACCAAAGTTTTGTTAAAAAATCAATTTATTTTTTAATAAAATTGTAAAATATGTTAAAAATATTATTGGTGAGTTTATGAGTCATGAGATTGATTTGTCTAAATATAGCATAAGAACAGATTTAGCTATAGATGTTTGTGATAGTAGTTTTAATAATAGTGTTTATAAAGAGGATGATATAGAAGTTACTTCAATTGTTCTTGATACTAATAAGGCTTCTTCCTTAGGTAAGAAACCAGGAAATTATATTACTATTAGTTTTTCTGATGTTACTGATAGTTCAAATAAGGATAAGGTTAAGTCTATTTTTTCTTCTCAAGTTCGTAGTTTATTTAATGATACAGGTATCAAAGATGGTGATTATTGTTTAGTTATTGGACTTGGTAATTCTAAGTCTACTCCTGATTCTTTAGGACCTCTTAGCGTAGATAATGTTATTGTTACTAATCACTTATTTTTTTTAGGTAGTCTTGATTCTTCATTTAGAAGAGTATCTTGTATTAACCCTAGTGTTACTGGTGTAACTGGTATAGAGACTAGTGATATTGTTCGTAGTATTGTTGATAAGGTTAATCCGGATTTTTTAATTGTTATTGATGCTTTAGCGAGTAGTTCTTTAGAACGTGTTAATAAGACTATTCAAATTACTGATACTGGAATTCATCCTGGTAGTGGAATAGGTAATAGTCGTAAAGAAATTAGTTTTGATACTATTGGTAAGCCTGTTATTGCGATAGGTGTTCCTACTACTGTTGATGCGGTTACTATTGTAAGTGATACTATTAGTTTTATGGAAAAACATTTTTCATATGCTAAAAAAAATATTGATAATCCTATTAATAAGTTAATTGTTGGTGGTGTTAATTATTTAAATAAAGATGTTGATGTTAGTGATTCTGATAAGAGTGAGTTATTAGGTCTTGTTGGTAGTCTTGATGAGTTTGAGGTTAGAAAGTTAGTATCGGAGGTTTTAACTCCTGTTGGTTATAATTTTATGGTTACTCCGAAGGAGATTGATTTTGTTGTTTCTAAACTTGCTGATGTTATTGGAAATGGATTGAATGATGCTTTACATAAAAGATAAGTTTTATCTTTTTTTTTGACATATTATTTATTCATATTCATATATAATGGGAATATGTTTTACTAGGTGAATTTATGAAAAAGAAATTTAAGTCTAGGAAACATATAAGGTTTAGGTTTTTGTTTTTATTTTTTGTGTTTTTGTTTTTATTTTTATTTAGTTTCTTTTTAAGATTTTTTATTTCTTTTAATTTAATTAAATTTGATGTTATTTCTATGATTAGTAGTTCTAATAATTATAGTGTTTGTTTTAATTTTTTTGATGTATTTTTTTCTTTATCTCATATTGATATAAATAATCCTAATACTATTTTGCAGAGTTCTATGTTTTATAAGAGTTCAAATAATTATTTATATGTTGCTAATGAGAAGGAAGTTATTCAAGTTGATTCAAGTGTTCCTTTAGTTTATATTTATAATACTCATGACACTGAAGAGTATTCTGATAATTATGGTGTTTATGATGCTTCTTTTTATTTAAAGGATAAGTTAAGTGAACTTGGTATTTCTTCTATTGTTGAAGAAAATAGAACTTCTAGTATTCGTAATTCTAATGGGTGGAATTATAATTTGAGTTATAAGGCTAGTCGTATTAATTTAGAAAGGGTTAAGAGCGAGTATCCTAGTATTAAGTTGTTTATTGATTTACATCGTGATTCTTTAGGTCATAATTTGACTTTTATTAATATTGGTGGTAAAGGGTATGCAAAGGTGTTATTTGTTATTGGTAGGGAACACGCTAATTATTTAGAGAATCTTCATTATACACAGTCTATTGATTATTTGATTGGTTTAAAATATCCTGGTTTAAGTAAGGGTATTTTAGAAAAAGAAGGACCTGGAGTCAATGGTATTTATAATCAGGATATTGGTTATAATGTGATTTTACTTGAGGTAGGTGGAAATGAAAATAGTTCTATTGAGGTTAAAAATACATTGGATGCAATTTCATTAATTATAAAGGAGAAAATTTATGAAGAAAACTAAGATATTTTTTAAGGTGTTTTTTATTATTTGTTTTGTTAGTTTTTTGACTTTTTATATTTCTTTACAGTCTGGTTATTATGAGTATAATGCAAGGCGTAAAATGACTTTTACTAGGGAGCAAATTGAGAGATTTGAAGAGGATGTTAAGAGTGGTAATAATATAGATATTAAAGAGTATTTAACTAATACTGATAAGGATTATCAAAATAGAATTTCTCGTTTTACACTTGGTATTTCTGATAATATTTCTAAGTATATGCGCAAGGGTATTAATACTATTTTTGGTAAAATTGGGAATGTTATAGAGAACTCTTAAGAATTTTTAAATTAGGTGTAAAAGCCTTGATTAATTTTTTAATCTATATTATACTTGTATTAACATAAAATGTTAAATGGAGGTTATTTATGAATAATATAGTTTTCTCCATTTTGCTAGTCCTTATTGGGATTTTTGTTGGTGTAATTTTTATTTTGATTATTAATTATCTTAGAGGAATTAGTTCTTCTAAAAAAATAGATAATATGCTTGAAAAAGCTAAAAAAGATGCAGATAAAATTAAGAGAGATTATTTATTAGAGGCTAAGGAAGAGGCTCATAAGTTAAAGATTGAAACTGATAAAGAGATTAAAGAGAAAAAGGTTGAAATTAAAGAGTCTGAAGAGCGTCTTTTAAACCGTGAAGCTAGTATTGATAGAAGAGATCAAACTCTTCAAAATCGTGAACAAATGCTAGAGGAAAAGGAAAATAATCTAATAAATAAACAAAAAGATATCCAAAAAGAACAAGTAGAAGTGGAAAATATTAAAAAAGAACAAGTTGAGTTGTTAGAGAAGATTGCAGGTTATTCTAAGAATCAAGCTCGTGATTTAGTTCTTAAAAAAGTTGAAGAAATGATGAGTTTAGAGATTGCTGCAATGATTAAGGATAGAGAGGCTGAGGCTAAGCTTCTAGTTGATAAGAAAGCTAAGTCTATGCTTATTTCTAGTATGCAAAAGTATTCAGGTGAGGTTGCTAGTGAACAAACTGTTACTGTTGTAAGTTTACCTAATGATGAAATGAAGGGTAGAATTATAGGTCGTGAGGGTCGTAATATTAGAACTATTGAGGCTGTTACTGGTGTTGATTTAATTATTGATGATACTCCTGAAGCTATAGTTTTATCTAGTTTTGATCCATATCGTAGAGAGATTGCTCGTGTTACTCTTGAAACTTTAATTAAGGATGGAAGAATTCATCCAACTCGTATTGAAGAGTTATATGATAAGACTGTTAATGATATGAAGGCTAAGGTTTTAGAGTATGGTAATTCTGCTTTATTTGAGTTAGGTATTACTAAGATGGATCCTGAATTAGTTGAGATTTTAGGTAAGTTACATTTTAGGACAAGCTTTGGTCAAAATGCTTTGACTCATTCTATTGAGGTTGCTTATTTATCTGGATTACTTGCTGCTGAACTTGGTGAGAATGTAGCGCTTGCAAGACGTGCTGGACTTTTACATGATATTGGTAAGTCTATTGATCATGAGGTTGAAGGTAGTCATGTTACTCTAGGTGCTGAGCTTGCTAAGAAGTATAAGGAAAATGATGTTGTTATTAACGCTATTGAGTCACATCATGGTGATAA
>CAKJXT010000008.1 GCA_918219625.1 Bacilli bacterium | reverse complement strand
TTATTTGAAGCACCATCTGTCATTAATATTATTGTTTTTGTATAGTCGTCTGATTCTCTTTCTAGAATTTTTAATCCTTCTATACTTGGAGCATATATATTTGTAGCGCCTACTGTGTCTAGTTCATTTATTTGTTTTATTACTTCATCTGTTTCGCTTCCAAGTTTTGTTGGATATATATCTTCTACATTTGTTGAGAATGTTATTATTGTTATTTTGTCTTTATCTGAGAATTGTAGGTTATCAACTGAGGCTGTTTCATAGTCTAGTATATATGTCATTGCTTCTTTTAGTTCTTCAAGTCCTTCTCCATACATACTTCCTGATATATCTAGACAGAATACTACATGTGTTGGTTTTCTTAGTGATTCAATATATAAGTTTATTGCTTCTGTCATTACTGTTTTGCTTGGGTATTTCATGTCTTTTAAATATTTTGAAGTGTCTATTCCCCAGTCTTTATTGAATATATTTTGATCTGTGTCTTTTTTTATTCCTCCATACCATGATCTATATCCTTTTTGTTCCAATGATTTGATCATTTCATCACTTCTTAGGTATGTTTGTATTTTATTGAATTGTTCTTTTGTTTTTGTGTCTTTTGAGTCATTGTTTATATAAGCAAATGGCATATCATTTATTGCGACACCATCTGTTGGATATATTAAGTATAGTGGTTCTTTATTTTCTTTAACTAGTTTTTTATTTAATTCGATTAATTTACTTTCATAATTAATCATTGCATTGTAGTCACCGTTTAAGTATATTTCTGTTAAATAGTCTTCATCTCCTGATACTCTTTCTACTCCTTTGAAGAAGTCTTTTAAGTCTTTTTGTAGTGATTCTTTCTTTAACATTTCACTAGTTAATACTTCAGGATTTCCAGCTAAACTATTTAGGAAGTTTAAGTACGCAGTTGCGCCTGTATTTGTTTGAGTCACTGAAGACATTATGTATTTTAGTTTTCCTGATTTTATTGCTTCTAGTATATCTTTGTTTTTTACTTCTTTATCTAGTCCTAGTTCTTTAGCTTTAGATTTTTCTACAGCCATTACAACTGGGTCTATTACAATTGACTTACTGTCTGTTACTAAATTTGAGTTATCTAACATGTATAACCATATTGAGTTTGATATCCATACTGCGTCATAGTCTTTACTATTATTATTTAAGATATCAACTATTTCTAGATCACCGTAGTGTTCTATTTCTACTTTTATATTATTTTTCTTTCCGTATTTAATTATTTCGTTATCAACAGAACTTGTACTTGTTGATGCGATTATTTTGAATGTGTTTTTAGAATTTGATTTTGTTTCTACTTTTTCATCAGTCCCACATGATTTTATTATTATAAATACCCAAAAAATTAATAATGTCCATGCGATTAATTTTGCTTTTTCTACTTTCATTTTCATCCCTCTTTTACTTATAATAATATACCATAAATTCTTATATTTTACAATGAATCAAAGTATTAAAAAAAGGAACTTATTGTTCCTTACAATCTAAATCTAGTTTTTTTACATGGAGACCGACTCTTTTATTTACGCTTACTGGTGTCATATAGTTTGGACCATATTTTGCGACTAAATAGTTATGACAGTTTCCTGGCACACTTAGATATGTATCTTCAAATTTTAGTTTTTTTGTTGGGTAAATATCTGTGTATTTCATTTTATATGGATGAAGCGGATTAAATACCCATGTTATATCATCCGCAAAGTATTCTGAGTTTTTACATAGTCTTCCATATAATCTTGCATTAAATCTAAATAGTTCTTTTAAAGGTATAGGATTAATTTTTATATTTTCAAATAATACTATTATTGGCATTAATATTGTATTTATTCCTCTTAGTGGTATATCAAATATTCTATGTTTTGCCATATAATCATATATAAATACATCTACAAATATTCCATCCGAATCTGTACATTTATTTTTTAATAATACATTTTTTTCTATTATACATGTGTTTTTCATTCTTATTTTCATTGCTGGCCATGTTACTAGGAATTTTTTGTTTTTTTCATAACAATGGAAAACATATTTATCTGATAAATCTTTTTCTAAAGCTTTTATAAATTTTTTATAGTCACTTCTAGACATAGCAATATCTGCATCATCATCCCAAGGAATAAATCCTTTATGTCTTACTGCACCTAAGCATGTTCCATCTGATATAAAGTAGTCTATATTATTTTTTTTACACACTCTATCTATTTCTTTTAATATTTCTAGTAATTTATTTTGTAACTCTCTTGTTGTTATTTTTTTATTTTTATCTTCATATACTATATATTCCATACATCCAACTCCTAAATGATTATATCATATTTAATGTTATTTTTTTATAATAAAAATCACTTTTTTCGCTTGATTTCTGTAGTTAATTTATTGTAAAATTATATTAGAAACATTTGATGTGAGTGTCTTTTCCTTTTCTTTTATGATAAGGAGCTGATATTGATGAGCAAAAGAGTTTATACTATTAAACTTTTGAGATACATCTGTATCGTTTTATCACTTATTACCTTATTGGTATTTGTTATAAAAAACTAGACACTCTAACAATGTAGAGTGTCTACCCTTTAATAGGAGAAACATTCACGTGCAAAATCAAATGTTTCTCTTTTTTATTTTATGAAGTTTTCTTCACTAAATACATTTTAACATAAATTTAGTGTTAATTCAAGTTCTATTTTGTAATTACCTTTTTATGCCATACTTTTTTATTACATTTTGGACATTTCATTTTTCTTGTTCTATTGATGTGTTGTGCCCAAAATACACTTTGATATGTTGGAACATATTTGTGATGACAATTATTACATTCATAGTATCCAGCTGTTTGTTCTATTCTTAAAGATAGTCCCATACCTATTGCGAATAGTATACTTGATATTGTGATTATTATTATTGCTGGTAATTTTGATAGTTCTAGTATTCCTACTAATAGAACAGATCCTACTAATATTACTGAAGATATTACTCCTATGAATATTTCAAGTGATAGTAATTGTCTATCCTTTTCTTCTTTAAGTCTTGTCATTTCTAGTAGATTTTCTTCTAATTTTTTTTCAGTATCTTTCATATTTACCACTTCACCACTGAATAGATCGTTTATGGTAATATTTAGTGTTTCGCATAGTTCTTGCATTATTCCTACATCTGGCATGCATTTACCATTTTCCCATTTTGATATAGCTCTATCTGTTATGTTTAGAATTTCTGCTAATTCTTGTTGAGTTATATTTTTTCCTTTTCTTTTTTCTTGTATAAATTTACCAATTTTTATTTGATCCATAATGGTTCTCCTTTCTGGTAATAATGATACTATAAATTCTTTCTTTTTAACACGAACTGGTGGTTGAGTTAGCTCATTCTATAGTGTCCTACTATATCTTTTCTTGATTCTAATATATCTTCTTCATAGTTACTTTGATATGGGGATTGATTGTGTATTATAAATGGTATTCCTTTTTTATTTCTTTTGTTTGATACTATTCCAATATGGTTTTTGAAAATAATTATGTCTCCACCTTGCCATTCTTCTATTTTATTTATATCTGTTGTTAGACTTATTGTATTGTTTTT
This sequence comes from Bacilli bacterium, assembly GCA_918219625.1. The sequence continues at coordinate 1,590 of CAKJXT010000008.1, read as the reverse complement.
AAAGAATATTTTTAAGTTTCTTACTCTTCTAAAGTCTATGTTTTTATCAATTGTTTCAATATCATAGTTTTGTCTATTATTTTTTATATCTTCATTTACTAGTTCCATTAAGTCATATCCTGCATTTTTTAGAGCAAGTCCAACTACATCTGTACATACTCCATATTCATCGTTAGGATATCCTGTTTCATAGTATTTACTTTTATATTTGGGTTTTGTTTTTATATATTCCCTTGTATTATTTATTATATCTGTTTGTATCCTTATCTATTTTACTTTTATATGTTTCTATATTGAAGTATTCATTTGTATATTTTTTATGTGGTATATAGTTATTTTTATATAAGATGTATATTAATATTGTTATTACAATTAATACTATTGGTATTATCTTTTTCATTAGTGATGATGATGGTGATGATGATGTTCATGGTGTTCTAGTTTACAAGTTTTATTTTTGCATTCTTCATTTTCGAGTTCTAGTTCTATTGTTGAGTGACATATTCCATGTTCTTCTAGTTCTTCTTTTATTTGAGTTTTTATTTCTGAATCATATTTTTTTACTACTGCATGAAGTGTTATAAATGTGTTGAAACCATCTATGCTTCTTATATGAATATGATGAATATCTATTATTCCATTTATTTCTTTTAAATGATGTTTTAATTCTTCTATATCTATGTTTTCTGGTTTTTTTTCTAAGAATAAGTCTAGTACTTCTTTTATATTTCTAGCTGCATGTCTTAGTATAAATAGGGCAACTCCTATTGATAATATCGCATCTATATATGTGATATTTGTGAATTTTATTAGTATTGAACCTATTAATACTACTACCCATCCTAGTACATCTTCTAGCATATGTAAGTTTACTGATTTTTGATTTAGTGAGTCTCCTTCTTTTGTTGCCATAGCAGCAAGTGTATTTACAACTACTCCTATTATAGATATTATAATCATTCCGTTATAATTTAATTCTTGTGGATTAATTAGTCTTTTTACTGCTTCGTATATTACAAATATTGATCCAGTTAATAGTATAGTTGATGTTATTATACTTCCTATTACTGAGTACCTAATATAGCCATATGTATAAGTATTGTCTGGTTTTTTCTTACTTTTCTTTTCCAATACATATGAAAGTCCAATACTCATTGCGTCTCCTATATCGTGTACTGAGTCTGATAGTATTGCGATACTTCCTGTAAATAGTCCTCCGAAGAGTTCAAATATAGAGAAAGATAAGTTTAATAAGAAAGCTATTAGTATGTTTTTTTCTGTTTTCATGTTTCCTCCTTATACTCCATGGCAAAATGGTAAATCATCGAACTCTATTAGTTCAATATTTTTTATTTCTTTATTATTAAATGTTAGTTTAAATACTTCTGGTGCGTTTAATCTTCTATTATATAGTGTTTTTCCATTATATTCTATTTCTAATCTATCATCTGATACATGTATTAGTTTACAGTATTTTAATAAGTATGATGTTATTGCGTATGCGTGTGCGAATACTGCGATTCTTTTATTCTCATGTTTTTCTAGAATTTCATTTATTACTTCATTAAATCTATGTTGTACTTCTCTCAT
>CAKJXT010000007.1 GCA_918219625.1 Bacilli bacterium | reverse complement strand
TCTAAAAAATTCATAGAAGTAGCTTTTGTTGATAATGAAATAATAGGATAAGTATTTTTAATAATACTTTTTTTATTTCAAAACTATTTACACAAACATTTGTTATTGATATAATTATTATAGTATAGTAGGAGGGTTAAATATGGCAAAATGGGATAAAGAATACATTGCTTTATGTAAAAAAATTATTGATAGTGGAGTTCAAGTTCAAAATAGAACAGGTGTGGATACAATAAAAATTCCATACTATGGATTCAGTTTTGATTTAAGTGAAGAATTTCCAGTATTAACAACAAAACAACTTTTTTTCAAAAATGCAATAACAGAAATATTGTGGATATATCAAGCACAATCAAATGATGTAAGATGGTTACAAGAAAGAGGCAACAAAATCTGGAATGAATGGGAAATCGACGAAAATGGCATTTGGAGAGCAAATCAAATGGTATTCGAAGATGGAAAATTAGTAAAAAAACAAATAGAAAAACAATTTGATAAAGAATTTGCACATACAATTGGAACAGCATATGGATACATAGTAAAAAGATACCAATTGACGCAAAAATTAATAGAAAAAATAAAAAACAATCCAACAGATAGAAGAATGGTAATGAGTTTATGGCAGGATGAATTTTTAGATACCGCTGTACTTCCATCATGCGTATGGAGCAGTGAATGGGATGTAACAGATGGAAAACTAAACTGTCTTGTTCACCAAAGAAGTTGCGATGTACCACTTGGACTACCATTTAATGTAACACAATACGCAACATTAGTTAATCTAATTGCTCATTGTACAGGATTAAAACCAGGAACACTTAACTGGTCGATTAAAGATGCACATATTTATGTTAATCAATTAGAAGGAATCAAAGAACAAATAAAAAGATTTGAAACACTCGAAGATTTACCAGCACCTGAATTATGGATAAATCCAGAAGTAAAAGATTTCTTTGAAATAGACAACTCAAAAGAATTAAAAGATATTAAAATTCTGAATTATAAGCATCATGGAAAAATTGAATTTCCAATAGCGCAATAGGAGGTAAATATGAAAATATCGATAATAGCAGCCATAGGAGAGAATAATGAACTAGGAAAAAATAATGATTTAATATGGCACTTACCTAATGATTTAAAATTCTTTAAGAGTGTAACAACAGGTAAAACAGTTTTAATGGGAAGAAATACTTTTTGGTCGCTACCTAAAGTTTTACCAAATAGAACAAATATTGTAATTACAGATATGGATGAAGATTATCCGAAAGAAGTAGTAATATATAATTCAATAGAGGCTTTCTTAGAAGACTATAAAAATACAGAAGAAGAAGTATTTATAATAGGTGGGGCATCTATATATAGTCAATTCATTAATATAGCAGATAAAATATATTTAACAGAAGTAGCCGCTACATGTGACGATGCACAAGTATACTTTCCACAATTTGATAAAGGAGAATACGAAAAAGAAATAGTAGGACAAAATAAAGATAATGGTATAAGTTATAAACACGTACTATATAAAAGGAGAAAAATATGAAAGGTAAATTAATAGTAATAGAAGGAACAGACTGTTCTGGAAAAGAAACACAATCAAATTTACTTATTGAAAAATTAAAAAAAGAAAACATTAGAATAGAAAAATTTGGTTTTCCAAACTACAATAGTCCTACAGGAAAAATAGTAGGTGGACCATACTTAGGAAAAAGTTATATATGCGAAGGATGGTTTGAAGAAGGAGCTCCTAATGTAGACCCTAAAGTTTCAGCTTTATACTATGCAGCAGATAGACTATATAACATAAATAAAATAAATTTCTTACTTGATAATGGAGTAAATGTAATACTAGATAGATATGTATACTCCAATATGGCACACCAAGGTGGAAAAATAGAAGATGAAAAAGAAAGAAATGAAATGTATGAATGGCTAGAAACGCTAGAATTCAAACTATTAAATTTACCAAGGCCAGAAATAGGTTTGTTCCTACATATGCCATTTGAATGCTCATTAGAACTTAAAAAGAATAGAGAAGAAGCTCCAGACCAAAATGAAAAAGATGAAAGACACCTAAGAAATGCAGAAAATGCGTTCATAGAAGTAGCTAAAAAATATGATTTCTTCACAGTAGAATGCAATGAAGGAAGCAGAATCAAAACAATAGAAGAAATCAATAAAAAATTATATGATTACGTAATAAGCAAAATAAAAGAAAATTAACACATAATTAAGAAAAATAATTGACTATAAATTAATTACAAGTTATAATTATATTAGGATATGCCTGAAAATCAGATGATTCCTTTCCAATATGCTTGAATAGTGGAAAGGTGGTGGTATTTGACCAAAAGAGAAAAATCTTATTTTACAATAATACTACTGTTATTTATAATAGTAATAAAATTATTATTTAAATAAAAAAACATCTGATTTCAACTAATGTTGATTTCAGATGTAAACCCAACGAAAGGAATACATCTGAACACGACTTCAGACATATCCTTTTTTATTATATGAAGTTTTTCTTCACTAAACACATTTTAACATAAAAAAGATAAATAATCAATAATTTACTAAAAATTAATGTTTAAAATAATCAAAAGTAAAAGCACTTTCAATAATAATAGTAGAATTAGAATCGATATTGTTAATTAACTTAATAACATCGTTTCTTTTTTTTCTTTTAACCATTATTAATAAGACATTCTTAAGCTCATCCTTACGCTTACAATTTAAAATAATTACCTCATGCTTTTGTTTACGCAATGCTTTAACAACTTTAGAACTATAAGACTTATCAACAACAGCAGTAAGCATATTAGTACCCATCGCAATTTTTTCCTCAATTAAACTTCCAATATAAGAACCAACTAAAGATCCAAGTGTGAAAGAGATAACCTTAAATGGATCTTTTAAAACATCAACAACAACTAGACCAGTGGAAAAAGCCCAGACTAAAGCAATCACACCTTGTAATATTGAACCTAATAACTTTCTTCCATTCGCAACAACAATTATACGTAAAGTAGACAAAGTATTTTCTAAAACTTTAAAAACAAATATTAAAAAATATATAAACATGTTCAAAACTCCTCAAAAATATTATGAACGTATTTACACAATATAAACATTCATAAATAGAAAATAATTGAAAAAAAATAAAAAAAATGATATTATTTTTATGGAATATGCAACCAAATGAAGGAGAAATGCATATTAGAAGTGAGAGTGATAAAGTGATTGAAGAAAAAATAGAACTTTATTCTGATATGGTATACAGAATTGCGTATTCTATGACTTCAAAAAAAGCAGACGCAGAAGATGTATATCAAGAAGTATTCATGAAACTCTATAACAATCAAAAAGAATTTGAATCACAAGAACATGAAAAAGCATGGATAATAAGAGTAACAGTAAATGAATGCAAAATGATTCATAGAAAAAGTCTATTTAGAAAAGAAGTTGAATTAGATGAGAATATTGGATATCAAAATGAAAAAGATGACTATGTATTCTCATGTGTAAAAAAACTTCCTGAAAAATATAGAATAGTTATATACATGCATTATTATGAAGGGTACAAGGTGGAAGAAATCGCAAAAATATTAAAAAGTACAACAGGTACAGTGAAATCACAATTATCACGATCAAGAGCCATGTTAAAGGAAATAATGGGAGGTGATCTTGATGAATAATGAAAAATTCAAAAAATCATTAGACGAAATAAAACCTTCACAGGCATTAATAAATAAAACACTAATGAACATAAAAGAAAAGAAAAAAGTAAATTATTTTATGCCGTTCTATATGGCATCACTAGTTGCAGTATGTTCAATAATACTTATAACTACATACATTATTAATGATAACGCTGTAACAACCAATAGCGTAAACAATAACTTCTTAATTGAAATTAAAGGAGAATATACTTTTGAACATATTTTTGATTTTAATGTATTACCTGAAGATAAATTCAATAATATATATGTATTAAAATATGAAAATAGAATTGAAGATAATGATTACATTGTTCCATATAGATACTATGTAGATATTGTTGAAATGATGAAACCATTAAAAGATAATAAAATAAATACATTAAAAGAAATTAAAGAAGAAAAATACGATAAAATTGTAATAAATGATGAAAAATACTTCTATATATCAAAAGAAGGATATAGTATGGTATTCTATGATAAATCCAATGAAGTATACTATCAAATTGAGACAACTCAAGATCAAGAGAAAATTATCGCAAAACTACAAAATTATATAGAAATGCTTACAAGAATGAGAAGCATAGATAACTTTATAGATGAAACACATATAAAAAATATAAAACAAACAAATTTTACAGGAATGTATTTGGTTAAAAAAACAAACAAAAATGGTGAATGGGAATCATATATGAAAACAAGAGAATATGATGATTACCAAGAGTTAATGGCATATATAGAAAGATTTAGATATAATAAAGTAACTAAAACAATGGATGAATTTGACGTTTCAAAATACTATGGAAATATGTTAATACAATTTGAAGGATTCTATATGTATATACCAGAAACAATAAATGGTAAAATACTTCTATATGCTCCTGGATGGGTTCATCCAATATATAATGAGATAGAACTTCAACAAAAAGACTATAATACACTTGAATCAATTAAGGAATTAATAAAAACAAAAGGTAAATATGAAAGTGCGTATAATAGAATTGTACCTGAAACACAAATACCTGTAGACCCATATACAGATATGTCACGTTCAATAACAGTACTAACAGGAACATCATATGCACGTGCATGGATAAAAGGTGGAAATAATTTATACATAACCTTAACCACAAATGAAATAAAGAATAACAAATATGAACCATTGGATACATCCAAGATAGAGAATAATCCAACATTCTTAATTGAAGAACATATAAGAGACTATAAAACAAAACTTACCAAAGGTGAAAATTATATTTCAGTAGTTTATGTAACAAATGATAAAAAACTTAAAATGATAAAAATATCTGATATAGTAAAAACAGGCAACACATCTTCAGCAATTTATATACAAGTTGATGGACCTGTAAAAAATCTTGAAGAAATGCCAGATGAAAAGGGTTTTGCAGTACTATACGCTGTCCTAGAAGATGGAACAAAAATAAATTTAGATATTTAGTGATTACATAAATAACATTATAGATGAGTATTAGACTTGATTCCACAATTTAATATAAATCTAATAATGCACAAAGGGGAAATATTCCCCTTTTAATATTATATAAAAACAACTTTTTCTTGATAAATACATACAATTATAGTATAATTTAATAGAATTTTTATTAAGGAGACAGACTATGATAGAAAGATTACAAAATATTGAAAATAGATATAATGAACTAAATGAAGAATTGATGAAACCAGAAAATATATCAAATGTAAAAAAAACACTAGAACTTACAAAAGAACAAGCCGGTCTAAAAGAAGCATATGAAATATTTCAAGTATATAAAAAATTATTATCAAATATAGAAGACGCTGAAGAAATGGTAAAAGATCCAGAATTAGGAGAATTTGCAAAAGAAGAATTAGAACAATATAATAATGAAAAAGCAGAATTAGAAAGCAAAATAGAAATAATTCTACTTCCAAAAGACCCTAACGATGGAAAAAATGTTATAGTTGAAATAAGAGGTGCAGCTGGTGGAGATGAAGGAAATATATTCGCTGGTGATCTATTTGAAATGTATAAAAAGTTAGCTGAAAAAGAAGGATGGAAAATAGAAGTTCTAGATGAAGAAAGATCAGAAGCAGGGGGATATTCATTAATTAGTTTCATGGTAAAAGGAGAAAATGTATACTCAAAACTAAAATATGAAAGTGGAGCTCACAGAGTACAAAGAGTTCCAGCAACAGAAACACAAGGAAGAGTACATACATCAACAGCTACTGTATTAGTAATGCCAGAAGCAGAAGAACTAGACTATGAACTAGATATGAGTGAAGTAAGAATAGATATTACAAGAGCTTCAGGTTGTGGTGGGCAAGGAGTAAACACAACAGACTCAGCAGTAAGATTAACACATATCCCAACAGGAATAGTTGTATACTCACAAACAGAAAGAAGCCAAATAAAGAACAAAGAAAAAGCAATTAAAATACTTCAAACAAGACTATATGATTACTATAGGCAACAAGAAGAAGAAAAATTAGGCGCAGAAAGAAGAAGTAAAATTGGAACTGGAGATAGATCAGAAAAAATAAGAACATACAATTACCCACAAAATAGAGTAACAGACCATAGAATTGGATTTACAATAAATGCTCTAGATAGGGTAATGAATGGTGATATAGATAAAGTAATAGAAGCATTAATTACAGAAGATCAAAACAGAAAACTAAGAGGAGAATAAGAAATTAAGTGATAATCACTTAATTTTTTAAAAGATAAAATGACAGATATAGAATATATAAAAAAATACTATAAAGGAAATATAAAAGAAGCAATAAAACAATTAGAACAAGGAATACCAGTTCAATACATTGTTGGAAATGTAGACTTCTATGGATATGAATTTAAAGTAAATAAAAATGTACTAATACCACGATTTGAAACAGAAGAATTAGTTAATAGAACAATAAAATATATAAAAGAATATATAACTAATCCTAAAATAGTAGACTTGGGAACAGGAAGTGGTTGCATAGCTATAACACTTTCAAAAGAATTAGATGTAAGAGTTGATGCAGTTGATATATCAGAAAAAGCATTAGAAGTCGCTAAAGAGAATAATGAAATTAATGACTCAAAAGTAACATTTTACCAGGGTAATATGTTAGAACCACTAAATAAAAAATACAACGTAATAATAAGCAATCCACCATATATATCAAGAGATGAAGAAATACAAGACATAGTAAAAAATAATGAACCAGAACTAGCTCTATATGCAGAAAATGATGGATTATATTACTATGAACAAATATTAAAAAACGTAAACAAGTATTTAGAAGATGAATTCTTAATAGCTTTTGAAATAGGATATCTACAAGGAGAAAAAATAAAAGGACTTGCTTTAAAATATTTAGGGAATGTAAATATTTCTATAGAAAAAGATTTATCAGAGAAAGATAGATTTGTATTTATAACAAATATGTAGTAAAAATGTAGTAAAAAACTACATTTTTTGTTGACCTAAAATAAAAATTATGTTAATATCTTTATGGGAGTGTTGATTATGAAGAAAAGTGCGATTAATATTATGGTAGATAGTGAGACAAAAGAAGAGGCTACAAAAATATTAAAGGAGGTCGGTCTTAGTATGAGTACCGCAATTAATTTGTTTTTAAAACAAGTTATTAACCATGATGGCTTACCATTTGAAGTTAGAAAACCAAATGAAGACACTTTAAAAGCACTTAGAGCAGCACAAGATATTATTGATAATCCAGATAAGTATAAGGGATATACTGACATGGAAGAACTAAAAAGAGATTTACTTTCTGATGACTAAATATACTGTTAAATACTCAAGTGAATTTAAAAAGAGTCTTAAAAAGGTTACAAAACAAGAAAAAAATATTGATAAGTTAATTTCAGTCATAAAAACATTAGCAAATAAAGAACAATTAGAGCCAAAACTAAAAAATCATAAACTATCAAACGATGGATACTTTTATGATTGTTATGAATGTCATATTGAACCAGATTGGTTATTAATTTATAAATATCTAAACAATGAACTTGTTTTATTACTGGTAAAAACTGGAAGTCACAGTGATTTATTTTGATAAAGTAGACAATTCTACTTTTTTTTACATATAAAATATACTATAATTAAATTGGTGATAATATGAAAGAAAAGTATATAAAATATGCAAATTTATTATTAAAAAAATGTTTAAATGTTAAAGAAAATCAACCACTAATAATAACTGCACCTGTTGAATCAATTGAACTAATAAGAATTATTACAGAACAAGCTTTAGAATTAGGTATAAGAGATATATGTTATGACTGGTATGATGAAGAAATAAAGCATGTTCACTTAAAATATTTCACAAAAGAACAAATAGATAATCATCCATTTTGGAATAGAAAAATATATGATGAATACGCAAAAAAAGATGCAGCATTCCTTATGTTAGTATCTGATGATCCTGATTTAATGCAAGATATAGATAAAGACATTTTAGCGCACTCAAGCAAAACTAGTAGAACTTCAAGGCCATTATACAAAAAAAGACAATCAACAAATGATGTTGCTTGGTGTATCGCATCAGTATCTACACATGGATGGGCAAAAAAAGTATTTGAAAATGATCCAAACTGTGTTGAAAAACTATGGGATAAAATATTTGATATATGCTTAATAAATGAAGAAGACCCTATAGAAGCGTGGGATAAAAAACTAGAAAAAAGTATAGAAAGAAGTAAAAAATTAACAGAACTAAATATAAAAACACTCCACTATACAAATAAATTAGGAACTGACTTATATGTAGGTTTATCAAATAATACAATATGGTGTGGAGCAAAAGAACTAATGCCAAATGGTACACCTATAATATGTAATATGCCAACAGAAGAAATATTTACAACACCAAATAGACTAGAAACAAGCGGAATAGTCTATAGTTCAAAACCATTAGTACATAACGGATATATAATAGATGAATTCTATATTGAGTTTAAAGATGGAAAAGCAATTAGATTTGATGCTAAAAAAGGAAAAGATATTTTAGGAACAATAATAAATGGAGATGAAACATCTTGTTATCTAGGCGAATGTGCACTAGTAGACTATGATAGTCCAATATCAAATAGTAACATAATATTCTATACAACTCTATTTGATGAAAATGCATCATGCCATTTAGCGCTTGGTACAGGATTCCCTAATACACAAAATAATACAGAAAATAAATCAAAAGAAGAACTTATAGAAATGGGAATAAATGTATCAGATGTACATGTCGATTTTATGATTGGAACCAGTGACTTAAAAATAGAAGCAATAACTCATGATAATAAAGAAATAACCATATTTGAAAATGGTAATTTCAAACTATAACATTGACAAATAACAAAAATTTTGAGAAAATAATGAGTGAATAAAGAGAGGTGAATGGTCATGTATCAAGATAGATTTATGTTAACAAGTGATGATATTTTAAACAAAGAATTTAAAATTGATACAAGAGGTTATAGACCACAAGAAGTAGATAAGTACTTAGACATCATAATAAGAGACTACAACGAAAAAGATGCATGCATAAGTGAATTAGAGGAAAATAATAAAACATTAATGGAAGAAAATATGAAGTTAAAACAACAAATAAGAAGTTTAACTTTAAAATTAGAAACAATAGAAACAAACGGCAATAATGGAACAAATACAGCAGATGTTCTAAGAAGACTATCAAATCTTGAAAAAATAATATATGGAAAAAATGATTAATCAGGGTAAACGCTGCATTCTAGTAATGTAGAGGAAAGTCCATGCTCGCACAATCTGTGATGATTGTAGTGTTCGTGCATAGGGAAAAAATAACCTATGGTAGAGAAATCTAACGGCGCCGAGATAACCTAAGTCTATAAGATATGGTTACAGGCATAAAGTGCCATAGTGACGAATTATTTAGAAATAAATAAAGTGGAACGCGGTAAACCCCACGAGCGAGAAACCCAAATTTTGGTAGGGGAACTTAAATTTAAGAATCGAATTAAATTTAGGATTAGAGAAATCTAATAGATAAATGTTTGCCACTCGAAAGAGTACAGAACATGGCTTATATGATTAATTATGTTTGAAAGTTGGTGTTATATGAAAGAAATTGGAGAAAAACTAAAAGAAGCAAGAGAAAATATGGGAATTACCATAGACGAAGTCGCAACTGACTTAAATGTCCCAAAAAAGCAAGTAGAAAATCTAGAAGAAGGAAGTATGGAATCATTCAAAGATATATTCTATTTAAAATACTTTATTAGAGACTATGCAAAATACTTAGGGCTAAATAAAGAAGATCTAGTAGATGAATTTAATGAATATCTATTTGACTATACTTCTAAATTATCACTTGAAGAAATAAAAAAAGCTCAAAAAGAAGAAAAAAAGGACAAAATAGAAAATAAAATAAAATCTCCATACACAATCGAAAGAGAGCGTGGAATATATATACCACCAATTATAATATATGGAGCAATAATAGTATTAATAGGAATCCTATTATATCTAATTATTACTAATTTGTAAGGAGTTATATGAAAACACCTGATAAAATAAGTTTTTCAAGAATAATAATTGCCGTAATAATAATGATAATTTTATTATTTCCATTTGATTCTGCAGGCATAACAACATACAAAATATTTGTAAATGAAACAATAGTAGTAGATATAAAATACTTAATAGTCGCAGGACTATTTGTTGTTGCATCATTCACAGATTTCTTAGATGGATACTATGCAAAGAAACACAAATGTGAAACAGACTTTGGAAAAATGATAGATGCAATAGCAGATAAAATATTAATAGACTCAACACTAGTTTTATTAGCGACAATTGGATTTATTCATCCAGCAATCGCTGTAGTGGTATTAGTAAGAGATGTTGCTGTAGACTCTATGAAAAGATATGCTGCAAGTAAAGGATTAATTATAGGTAGTAGTAAATTAGCCAAAATAAAAACAATCTTATTCATGATTGCTATAACAATGATACTATTATACAATCTTCCATTTGAATTATGGAATCTAAAAATAGCTGATATAGTACTTGTAGTAGCGACCACAATGTCTATAATATCAGGAATAGAATACTATAATGATATAAAAACAAAATGAATATGAAATGTATTCATTTTTTCTTGATTGAAAATAAATAAAAAAAGTGTTATACTTAAATAGTATTATTGAGGTGGTAACTTGAAGAATAAACTATGCAAAATTATAGATAAAATAAAAAAATATGATTACAAAGGATATTGTAAGAACAATATACTATTTTTAGTATTTGTTTTATCATCAACAATAAATGGTTTATTAGTAAGAATACTAACTGTTGGTAACTTTCTAGATATAAGACCAATAATTGCTGATATGGCAATAGTAATAATTGTAGGTGCATTTGGATACTTAATAAAACCAAAAAAAAGAATAATATATTATTTAATATGGAGTATTATTTATACTGCAATATGTGTTATAAATTCAATGTATTATACTAATTATTTATCATATGCATCAATATCATTAATAGCTACATCGTTCTTAATAGTTGATGTAGGAGATGCAATAGTAGAAAACGTAATGGAATTAAAAGACTTTTGTTATATATGGGAAGTAATTATAATTATACTAGTCCATATAAAATTATATAAATCAAAATACTATGAAAAAATAAAAGAAACAAAAAAATTCACACACACATTAATTGCAGGACTAATATTTGTTGTAATATTCGCAATAACATTAAGGCCAGTTGATATCAGTAGAATAACAAAACAATGGAATAGAGAATATATAGTAATGAGATATGGTATATTTACATATCAATTTAGCGATATATTCGCAAGTGTAACACCAACAATAAATAGTATGTTTGGATATGATGAAAACGCAAAAATATTTAGAGAATACTATGAATTAAATAAACAGGAACATCAATCAAATGAATATACAAATATATTTGAAGGAAAAAATGTATTAGTAATTCATGCAGAAAGCATTCAAAAATTTGCTATGGATACAAAAATAAATGGCGTTGAACTAACACCAAACTTAAATAAACTAGCAAACGAAGGAATGTTCTTTACAAACTTTTATGCAGAAGAAAGTGTAGGAACAAGTAGTGATTCGGAATTTACATACTCATCATCACTTATGCCAGCAACCAGTGGAACAGTCGCAATTAACTATTGGGATAGAGACTATCCAACAATACAAAAAGAATTTAAAAATAAAGGATACTATGTATTTAGTATGCATGGAAATAATTGTTCATTTTGGAATAGAAATCTAATGCACCAATCATTTGGATATGACAAATTCTATTGTCATTCAGAAGCATATGATATAGATGAGACAATAGGACTAGGACTATCTGATAAATCATTCTTCAAACAATCAGTACCATATATAAAAGAAATAAATGAAAATAATCAGAATTGGTATGGGTTAATGATAATGTTAACAAATCATACACCATTTTCATATATAGGAGAACATAGTGGATTAGACATAACTCATAAACATGAAGTAGTTGATCCAACAACAAATGAAAAGAAAATTGAAACAGCTCCATATCTAGAAGGAACTGTACTAGGGAATTACTTTAAATCAGTACATTATGCTGATGAAGCAATTGGGCAACTATTAAAAGATTTAGATAAAGAAGGTTTACTAGATAATACTGTAATAGTGATTTATGGAGATCATGATGCAAAAATTAAAAAGGGAGAATATGAATACTATTATAACTATGACTTTAAAACAGACACAGTATTAAATAAAGACAACCCTAACTATCATGAAATAACAGACTATGAATATGAGATTAATAGAAAAGTTCCATTTATAATATGGTCAAAAAATAATAATAGAAAAGTTAAATATGATAAAATTGGCGGAATGATAGATGCACTTCCAACACTAGGGAATATGTTTGGATTTCAAAATAAATATTCGTTGGGCCATGACTTATTTAGTATAGATGAAAATGTAGTAGTATTTCCTGATGGTAATTGGGTAACAGATAAGATGTACTATAATAGTCAAAAAGAAGAAGCACTACTCCTTGATTCAAAATCTCCAATAAGTGTAGATTATATAGAAAAAAACAATAAAATAGCAGAACAAAGAATATCAGTATCAAATTCAATAATTGTATACGATATGATTAAAAATCAAAACGAACAACAAAAAATAATGAAAAATGGAGGATAAAAAGTGGCTAAAAAAAGGAAAAGAAAAATAAAATTAAAAAAGATTTTATTAATAATAATTATTTTAGGACTTCTAATATATTTAGGAATATTTATAATTAAAAAGAAGAAACAACCAAGAGAGGCCCAAGTAATAGAAGTAATAGACACAATTGATGATTTTGGTTATGAATTAAATGACAATGAAACAAAATACTATAATGAACTATTCAATAAACTAAAAAATATCTTAAAAGAAGAAAACTACAATGAACAAGAATATGCAGAATTAATTGCCAAATTATTCTTAGTGGACTTCTACGATCTAGATAATAAAGTAATGAAAAGCGATATAGGAGGAACACAATTTGTATACGAAAAATATAGAGAGGATTTCGAAAAAGGTGCAAAAGTTGGACCATACAAATATGTAGAAAGCAATGTATATGGTGATAGAAAACAAACATTGCCAATAATAAAAGAAGTAACACAAGAAAGTATAGAAAATAAAATATTCAAATATGATAATACATCAGATTCTAATGCATATTATTTAACAATGAATATAAGCTATACAAAAGACTTAGGATATCCAACCAAAGTTGAAATAGTATTAATACACAATAATAATAGATTAGAAGTAGCAAAACTAGAAACAAAGGCATAAAAGCCTTTGTTTTAATATACAAAAAAAGTTCTTTTATAGAACTTTTATGGATTGAGTATATCATCAGGATTAATATTACCTGAACCAGTTTCTTGACTAGAACCTGTATTTGATCCAGTATTAGAATTGTTATTAGATCCATTATCTGATCCAGAGTTAGAATTAGATCCAGTATTAGAGTTACCGTTAGAACCACCGTTTTCATTATTATGATTATCTGTTCCACCTTGATTATCATCAGGATCAGTAGTATTACCAGGTTCATCATCATTTTTTTCTTTATCATCATCTTTATCAGGTTTCTTGACAGTGGTATCATCTTTTTTCTTAAATTCATAAACACTAACACTTAAACCTTTACTTCTACTTACAAAAGCGACATCCATACCAGCAGGTAAGCTTTGAGTAGAAACAAGACCATCAAAACTAGATGAAATAGTTTCAACTTTTTCAACATTTAAAGGTATTCCTCTTGAACTACAATAACTTTGTACTTCGGATAAACTCTTTCCAACAAATGATGGAAGTAAAGCAATTCCCCCTTCATTATATCTACCTTTACCAATTACATTCTCTTCATATGGTTCATTGATATCAAAATCAAAACTTTTAATAGGATCGTCTCTTAACAAACCTAAATTGATTTTCATAGCTCTACTAATATCATTTATACTTCCTTGATAAGGAACAAAATTATAAAGAGCTAATCTTGAGCCTGAATTTGTATTAGAATCATAATCTACAATAGTTTGATCAAATCCACTAAGATACAATCTTTGAAAACCAACCAAGCTAGATAAATCGGTATTAGAACTAGTATTCTTAATCAATATATCTTTAGCTATATTATAAAATGATAAAATATTTTCAGTAGACATATTTGTCTCCATACTTTGACTAATACTATTAAGCATATCATAGAATGTATCAATTGAATTTACATTCTTCAATTTATTAATCATACCTTGAATTACCAATTGTTGATTTTGCCCTCTAATAAAATCATTACTATTGTAATTTGTCCATTCTCTTGAACAGTATTCTTTCCAAGGATGCCTGTTTCTTGCTAATGCTAAAGCTTGCTCACCATTTAATGTTTGTAATCCTTCTCTAACATAAATAGTATGAGATCCAAACTCTCTATTACTATTTTGCTCACAGAAACTAAAAGGAACATCAACATCAACTCCACCTAATGCATCAACAATTTTTACAACACCTTTAAAATTTATTTTTACAAAATAATCTATATCCACATCGAACATTTTAGAAATTGTATTCATCATACAAGTTTCTCCATACCATGCTGCATGAGTAATCTTATTTTTCTTTTGACCTGCGAAACATGTAATAGAGGTATATGTATCACGAGGTATAGATAGAATTGTAGTATTTAATGTTTTAGGGTTAAAAGTTATAAGAACAAGAGAATCACCATTAAATGAACTTCCTTTAATTTCTTCATTTTCAGAATCAACACCCATAAGTAAAACTGAAAATGGTTCATCTAAATTTTTTGTATTCAATGTTTTTTGAACCTTAACATTTTTATCCTTTGTATAAACAATTTTAGTTTTAGTATTTAAATCATGTAGCCCTTCAATATTTCCAAATAATATTGAATAATTAGTAGGTAAGAATACTAAATTGATTTTTCCATCTAATAAATCATTAATTAAATCCAAATAGTTATTATATTCAACTAATTCATTAATTAATTTATTTTCACTAATTATTTCTTGAGGAATTTGATATCCATCAACACTTTCCTTATCAGATAAAATACCTATTTTCTCAGAACTAATGTCTTCAATAGAATTAAATGAACTATTAATACCCGTAACAATACTCGAAGAATATGTTTGAGAATTAGAAGTAATGCTAGAAATCGCACTATATATTTTATTTATATTATAACTTACAAAACATATACCACCACTAAAGGCAATAGTAAATAGAGTAATTATTATAACTTTAAATCTTTTTCTCTTAAATAAACTCTTAATAATTAAAATTATACAGATTACCGCTAACATTATAAAAAATAATATAACACCAACTCTTAATAAAGTTTCAATTTTTTGAAGTAAAAATAAAGAATAACTAAAATAACTAATACTAAGAGCATATAAGATAATATTAAATAAAAGTAAAATAAAGCCAAATTTATCTCTTGTAATTTTTTTCATATAATCCTCCTTGATAAATAATTAAAATAAGTGAAACAAAAATACTAGCAGAAGGTGAAATAAGAATATGTCCTGTAAAAAAAGCAAGTGTAAAAATAAGAATAGTACTAATATTTGTTTCTAAATTAAGTAAACTGTTTTTTTCTTTATTTCTTTTTTCATAAACAATAGGGAAAACACTAAAAAATAGACAAAATCCTATAAAACCATTTCTAAACAAGATATCAAAATAATCCATTTCAATTGTTTTAGTACTCACTAAATCAGTACCATAATTTTCAATAAAACCAATACCAAAAACTTTTTGAGAAATATTGACACCTTTATAATAACTACTTGTATTGTTTAAAAAAGTCAACCTTTGACTAAATATAAAATGATCAAGCAATCTATAATCTTTTAATATATCAATATAATTATTTATACCTAAATAATCTTTATGAATCTGTATATTTTTATAAAAAGAAGTTTTAGGTATAAAAATAAATGAAAGAAATATAAGAATAATAGAAGATACTGAAGAAACAAAAATATATTTATAATTCCTATTTTTTATCCATAAAACGAAGTAATACAAAAAAGTAATAATAATACATATTAAAAAACTTAATAAAGGAGTTTTTGTACCTAAACTTACAAATATAAATAAACTAGATATTACAATAAACAATTTAAAACAATAATTTCTTTTAACAGTTAGAATATAATATAAGATAAATGGAAAAAGAATACTTAATATATTTCCAACAGAATTTGCTGATAAAAACCAACCAGCATTGCCAACCTTAGAAATAGAATAACTCATGAATGCTGTATGTGTTATATTAGGTATTAAGATAAATAAACAATAAATAAAATATAAATAAACGATATTTTTAGTGCTAAAATTTAATTTATACTGTTTATTAATATTAAATAAAGTCAGAAAAACGATAGGAAAATAAAATACATTTAAAGTATTTTTTAACTCATAGAATAGCACACTAATATCCTTATTAAATAACATAACTAAAGAAAAAATAAGAATATATACAATTATTGATGAAAAATAAATAATATTTTTTTCCTTTTTATTAATAAAAAATATATAATAAATACAAAAACCTATAAATAAAAATCTAATGATAGAACTTAATGTAAATTCAATATGTAAGCAATTTAACGCAACAGCAGCAATAACATCAAGTATTGGTTGCATAATAAAAAATATAGATACTATTTTTTTTATATTTTTTTCAATAAAATTATTAATTTTTTTCATCTTATCTACCTCTATAGCTACCTTTATAATTTTAACATATATTATTGATTAAAACAAGTTTGAAACAAAAAAAAGAGAATACTCTTTATCAACTTATCATATCAATAAATTGATCTAAAGAAGTATCTCTATAAATGTGATATCTAGGCACTTTATATTTATCATTACTTCTAGATGCTTTATAATCTCCACCAATAAACGCAAGTTTAAATCCAATCTCTCTTAATACATCAAATGTAGTATCATTATAAACATACATAGGAAAACAAAAAGCATTTTTTGAACCAGTAATATCAGCAGATTTACTTAAATCTTCTAAAACCTGTTCTCTAGATGAACAAAGTAATTTAGAACCTCTAGGAACACCTTCACAATAATTTCCTTCATGCATATCGAAAGTATGTGACTCTATATCTAAATAAGGAGATCTATAATTATCTATTGACCACCATCCACTAATCAAAAATAGGGTAGCATGCATATTATATTTTTCAAGAATTGGGATTAATTTATTACCATTATGAGCACCAGTTCCCATCGCACCATCATCAATAGTAATTAAAACACTTCTAGCAGGTAATTCAATTTCGCCATACATCCATTTAGTAAATTCATCCATAGTAAGCGCTTTATAGTTATTTTGCTTTAAATAAGTAAGTTCTCTTTCAAAATCTTGTACTTTTTTACAATTGCCATCAGGACATGTTTCACCAATTTCAGGATCATAGAAGAAATGATAATTTAATACAGCGATTCTACTAGCATTTGCGCTCTCACTTGGAAGAGAATGAACTTTAACAGGCTGTACAACAATATAAACAACATTATCACCATTTACAATTTGTTTAAAAATATCAAGAGTTGTTTTGCTAATTATATTATATCTTGGTACAGGAGAATTGCCTCTCTCACTCTTAGAATTAGAATCAGTATAAGTTAATTCCTCAAAATTTTGTTCAACATTAAATCCGTATTCATTAGTAATACCACTTAAATCTTGTTTAGATGTTATAAAAACAGCTTTTTCTTTTAAATTAATATAACCATTTAACCATAACTTATAATCTTCAATAGTAATAGTATAATTTCCATTTTCTTTTAAATAATTTAACTCATTTTTAAACTCTTCAGTTGTAACACAATCTTCTGAATTACAACTATCCATAACAGAATTATAATTAATAACACTAACATAAGAAGAAATAGGATCAATTTCAATATCCTTATCTTCAACAACTTCATCTATTTTAACCTGATAAACCTGATTTAAATATGAAATATAATAAAAGGCATCATCTTTTTTTATTACATTAAAATTAAAAGAATTATTAATTGATAATTTAGACTCACCATTTTGATAAAAATTAGTAACATCACCAGTAGTAATTTCCTTACCTAAATCAACATAATAATCTTTAGATAAAGAAATTTCTTGTTGCTCAGTTTTATTAATATCTTTATAATATAAATAATAATCACTACCAATAACTTTAAAATATGTATCATTCTTTGATTTAATATTTGAATCTTCTAATTCAAAATATGTTCCTTCAGAAATAGAACCAACAATAGAATGACTACTATCATATAAGGATGATTCCTTGTTAGTAACAATATATTTATTGTAACTGTTTTTAATACTTTTAATAATATTAAGTTGCTTAATATAAAATGTAATCCCATAAGTAATACCAAATAGGGCAATTACCAGTAAAACAATAACTAATTTCTTCTTCATAATATCACTCCTAAATACCTTCGACTATAAAAATATTTTAACACACATAATATAATTAAACAAGAATAAAAAAATCACAAAAAAATCAAAAAAGAATAAAATATATTGTCAAACAAATAAATATTTGTTATAATTTACATGTGCTTGTAATGGGTCTATAGCCAAGTGGTAAGGCATGGGACTGCAACTCCCCGATCGTTGGTTCAAATCCGACTAGGCCCTCCAGATTGAAAATGTTCGAACTTTTATGTTCGATTTTTTTTGTTGATTTATATGTATACACTTGACTACTATAAATATACTTGATATTATTGTATACAGGTGGTAACAATGTTAAAAAAAGAAATATTAGAACAAGATAAAGAAACAATGAATTTAGAGTATCAATTAATTTGTGATTTTATTAAACTAAGACATGAGCTTGGTCTAACACAACAGCAAATGGCTGACGAAGCAGGGGTTATAAGAGAATTAATTGCTATTTTAGAAACAAGAAAGAAAACTCCACAAATAACTACATTGATAAAGCTATTAAAACCATTTGGATATACAATTGGAATAAAAAAAATAAATGAGGAGGATAATGATGAATAAAGACAATATTAAAACTGAAATTATAGTAAAAGAGAGAAAAATAAGTGTTTTAAGAATTGGAAATAAAGAATATATTTCATTAACTGATTTGGCAAGATATGCAAATCCAGAAGAACCTAAAATACCTATTTATGCTTGGATGAGAAATAAAGATGTTTTAGCATATTTAGGACTATGGGAACAACTTAATAATGAAAATTTCAAAGGTCACGAATTCGAGACCTTTGAGAGTGAGGCTGGTAAAAATAGTTTTTATATGTCCCCACAAAAATGGATTAAAGAAACTAATGCTGCAGGTATTATTTCTAAATCTGGTAATAATGGCGGAACTTATGCTAGAAGTGATATTGCTCTAGAATTTGCTAGTTGGCTTTCTCCTGAATTTAAATTATATGTAATTCAAGAATTTGAAAGATTAAAGAAAAATGAAGCATATCAAAATAAAATTGATTGGCATGCTAATAGAGTTTTAGCAAAAGTTAGTTATGTAGTTCATACTGATGCTATTAAAAGTATAATAGTTCCTACTTTAACTGAAAAACAAAAGAAATTCGTATATGCTGAAGAAGCGGATGTTTTAAATGTTGCTTTATTTGGAATGACTGCTAAAGAATGGAGAGAAAGTAATCCTGAAATAGCAGATAAAGGAAATATTAGGGATTATACTGATTTACTACATTTAGTTATATTAAATAATCTTGAAAATATTAATGCCGAATTAGTTGAAATGAAAATACCACAAAATGAAAGACTTGTTAGATTAAACAATATTGCAAGAAAACAAATGGAATTATTAAAGAATAATAAGTCATTTAATAATCTAGAATATATTGAAAACAAGGTTAATGATAAACAAGCTTTACCATTATAGAGTAATAAAACCGATGATTTATTTGATGTCTCCAAAATGTAGTTCACATCATAAGATTTGAGTTTTTATTTTGAAAAAAATTTGATATAATAAATATGGTGATTATATGAAAAATAATAAAGCATTCACATTAGTAGAACTTCTTGCAGTAGTCGCAATATTAACAATACTATCACTAGTAATAACTCCGATAGTAGATAAAAATATTAAAAAATCAAAAGAAAAAGCCTATTTAACACAAATAGAAAATATAAGAATGGCTGGTATGGCATACTACTCAGACAATATATTATTAAAACCAATAGAAAACACATCTACAACAATAACTTTACAACAATTAATAAATGAAGGATACATTTCAAATAAAATTAAAAATCCCAAAACAGGAGAACCTTTTACTGAAAGTATATATATAGAATTAAAAAATACAAACGGAAAATATGAATATCTAGTTTGTCCACTAGAAACATGTAGTTAGGAGTATCATGAAAAAGGTAGTAAAAGTATTAATGCTTTGTATCCTACTAACAGGATGCTCAAAAAAAATGACATGCACAAGTATAAGCAAATCTGATGAACTGGATATAACAGAAATAACATATATATATCACACATTAAATAAAATAGAAAAAATAGAAACAACAGTAGAATATGAAGTGAAGGACGATATATTGAATAAAGTGTTTAATAAAAATTTTGAAGAAATTAAAGAAAAATATAACGACGATAATATTAAGAAAGAAGAAAAAATAGAAGAAAATAAATATGAACTTAAAGTAACATATAATCCTAGAAAAATAGATAAAGATATGCTAAAAAAATTAAACTCACCATTAAAACTAAGACAATACGTTGAGTATTTAGAAACACAAAAAATGATATGTGAATAAAAGATTACAAAAACTATATTGTAATCTTTTAATTTTTGATATAATTAAAATGGTGATGCTATGATAAAATCTGATTCAAGAAGAATAAAAGAAGGAGATACATTTATT
>CAKJXT010000006.1 GCA_918219625.1 Bacilli bacterium | reverse complement strand
TTGCATTAATAATAATTCATGTCCATTATTAGTTTCTTCTAATGCGATTGCTAATTCTTCAAGGTATTTATATTGTTCATATGTATATCCTAAGTATTCTAGCAATTTTAATAAATGGTTTTCACTTATATTTTTCTGTTTCAGTATTACTTGTGATATATGACTTTGATTTAATCCAGTTTCTTTTGCTACCTGGGTTATAGTTTTATTTCTTGATACTATCATTGCTTTGATTACTGATAATTTTTCCATATTAGTTTCCCTCTGTTGGTTTTATATTATATATTCAAATCTTTTTAAAGTCAAATATTTTATCATTTATGATATAATTATGATAGGAGATGTTTATGAAGTATTTGAAGTTAGCTTTAAAGTTTTTTATTTGTTTAATTATATTTATTTTATCTATTTTAATTATTGATTATATTAGACTTAATGTTTCTTATTCTATTAATAAAGATAAGTATATTGAATCATTTGATATTCAAGGTAATACTAATCATTATATACCTCAAGGTCTTACATATTCTTCTTTATATAATGTTGTTTTACAGACTTCTTATAATAAAGAGCATGATGTTAGTATGTTATATGTTATAGATTATAGTTCTGGTAAATTATTAAAATCACTTAAGTTAATTGATATTAATGATAAAGATAATATGAAGCATGTTGGCGGTATTACTACTGATAATAAGACTGTTTGGATTACTAATGATTATGAGGTTGATGAGTTTAGTTTAGAAGAAATTATTAATACTAACTCAGATTATATTAAGAGTTTAAGTAATACTAAATTACCTAATAGAGGAGATTTTTGTTTATATCATGATGGAATGTTATATATAGGAGATTTTTATTTAAAACCTTTTTATGATGTACCTGATGGAAATCCATTACTTATGGCATATGATGTTTCTGATATAGATTATTCTAATCCATCTTATATTATCTCATTACCTAAGATGGTTCAAGGAATGGAAATAGTTGGTGATAAGTTTATTTTTTCTCAGTCGTTTACATACCTTATTAATTCTACTTTAAGTATTTATAATAAACCAATAGAAAGTGGTTATTATAAATTAAATGGTAAAGATGTTCCTTTTTATAAGTTTGATAAAGTTTATAAAAAATATAAATTGCCTCCTATGATTGAAGGAATATTTTATAAAGATGATTATTTATATATGTTATTTGAAAGTGGTTCTGATGGTTATTCTTTAGCACTACCTAAAGTTAAAAAAATATTGAAATTAAAAATAGACAAGTGATTGTCTATTTTATTTGTAGCTCATGAAATTAAATCCTAGTTTTCTATATACTTCACATGCTCTTGGTGTATGTAGAATTCTTGCGAATATTAAGTTATAAAATTCATCAAATAATACTATAGAACATAGTGTTATAGTTAATATTAAGAATGTTTTTTTATTCATTTTTTGTGATATACATATACATAGTGGTACAATTACGTACATTAATAATAAAGCTGATAATCCAAAGAATCCTACACTTCTTAAGCACACATATCCACCAATATTACCGAAGTTTAATATTTCTGTATTATAGTCCCAGAATCTTAGTCCTCCAAAATAATTATATATTACAAATCCTGATCCAAATTCTAATATTCCAGTTGATATTACAGCTATTAAGAATATTAATAATGGATGTTTTTTTAATTTTCTTGTTAGCAATATTATTATAAGTGCTCCTATTGCGTATATATTTATCCATGGTGAGAAGTTACCTCCTCTCCAATAGAATTTTTGCATTCCTCCATTGAAGAAATAAAATATGTATTCATATACCCAACCAAAGAATCCTGATATTATAATTATTAAACATATTATTCCAATTATTTGCCATTTTTCTAGTTTAATTTCATTATTTAAATATTTATTATATACTTCTTTCATAAATACCCCTATTTATCTATTTTTCCAAATTTAGGTATTATCCTTGTTGTTGTTACTCCCATTATATTTTTCTTTTTAATTGGTCCAATTATTCTTGAATCACTTGAGTTGTTTCTATTGTCTCCTAGTACAAAGTATTCATCACTAGCTAGAGTTATTTCTTCATGAGCAAGTCCATCATTTTGAATTGGTTCTTTACCATAATTTTCTTCTAGTTTTTCACCATTTATGTATATAGCGCTTATATAGTTGTTTCCAACTCTAGTTGTTGTTATCTTTATTTTTTCTCCTGGTAGTCCTATAACTCTTTTTACAAGTTTGGAACTTTTATGATCAATTACTACTACATCAAATCTTTCTATTTTTTTGTCATATTTTTTTAATATTAATATATCATTATTACTTAGTGTTGGATTCATACTTGGACCTGATACTTTAACCGGTGTAGCAATAAAAGTTCTAATTATAATTACAGCTACTATAATTCCAACATATGACAGTATTTCTTTTTTGTTTATTTTCATTTAAATCACCTATTATATTATACTATATTTTTTTAACAAAAAAAAGGCATAAGCCTTAATTTGTATCAAGATTACCATCTATTATTAGTGTAAAATATCTCATATCTTTTCCAATAATACGGACATAATTATTTCCAAGATATTCAATTAATTTCTTTATTTTTTCTTCTACATAATTTGGTTCTAATTCAAATAATTCTAAATAATTCAATATAATATCACTTATATAATCAAAATTATATTTTAATAATATATTATATATTTCATTAAAATTATTATAATCTAGGTTATTTAAGTAATCATATTTATAATTATCAATTACCTGATTATAATAGAAATCATCTAAATAATTTTCTAGAAACATTATGTCACTTCCTTTTTTGATTGCTTAATAAATCTTCAAAACTTTTTCCATGTGCTTCTTTGAAATCTTTACTACTCATATAGAAATCACTAATTAATAAGCCTTTTTCATCAATATATGGTATTGGTTTTTCTTTATTAAAGAAGATAAGTATAGCTTCAAATATAGAAGAAGATAATCTATCTAAATATTTTTTGTTTTTCTTATAATCAATACTATGCTCATCACATAATTGTTCTATTTGTTCTTTATTTTGTTTAATATTAAGAGCTGCTTCTATTTTAGCTCTAGCAATATCATATCTTGAATCTTGATATTTTTCCTCTTTGAGTTTTGCTTGTATTTTTTTTGAATTATTGCCCCAAAAATGTGTTTTTTCTATTATTTGTCCTTCTATATTGAATGTTACTGAATCTCTTGTTTTCATTTCTGTTATTCTTCCATCAGCCAGCATTTCTATATATTCTTCTATGTAGTCAAATTCATATATATCAATTTTTGCTCTTACTGTATCATATTTTGGTTTTTGATATTTTTCTTCTTGGAGTTTTTCTTTTATTTTTGTTGAATTTTTGGCCCAATAATGTGTTTTTTCTATTATTTGTCCTTCTATATTAAATGTTACTAAATCTGTTGATTTTATTTCTTTTATTCTACCATCAGCTAACATTTCTATATATTCTTCTATTAGTTTTTCTAGTGGAACACTAATATTCTTTTCTTCATAATTTTTAATTTTTTCCCTTACTATATCATATCTTGAATTTTGATATTTTTCTTCTTGGAGTTTTTCTTTTATTTTGGTTGAATTATTACCCCAAAATTGTGTTCTTTCTTCTTTTCGTCCTTCTATATTGAATGTTACCGAATCTTTTGATTTTATTTCTTTGATTCTTCCATCAGCCAACATTTCTATATATTCTTCTATTAGTTTTTCTAACATAGTATTATCATTTTTTATTTCATAATCATTTATTTTTTTTCTTGCTATATCATATCTTGAATTTTGATATTTTTCTTTTTCTAATTGTTGTTTAACTTTACGTTTGTTGTTTTTCCAAAAATACTTTCTTATTATTTTTTGGCCATTTATATCAAATGTTATAGGTGAATCTACATTTATTATTGATATTCTGCCGTCAACTAACATTTCTATAAAATCTTCTATCATTTGTTCTAGTGGAACACTAATATTCTTTTCTTCATAATTTTTAATTTTTTCCCTTACTATATCATATCTTGAATTTTGATATTTTTCTTCTTGGAGTTTTTCTTTTATTTTTGTTGAATTATTTTGCCAAATTTTTTTTCTTTCTATTATTTGTTCTTCTATATTGAATATTACTGAAGCATTTGATTTTATTTTTGTTATTCTTCCATCAGCCAACATTTCTATATATTCTTCTATTAGTTTTTCTAGTGGAACACTAATATTCTTTTCTTCATAATTTTTAATTTTTTCCCTTACTATATCATATTTTGGTTTTTGATATTTTTCCTCTTGGAGTTTTTCTTTTATTTTTGTTGAATTATTGCCCCAAAATTGTGTTCTTTCTATTATTTGTTCTTCTATATTGAATGTTACTGAAGCATTTGATTTTATTCCTCTGATTCTTCCATCAGCTAACATTTCTATATATTCTTCTATTAACTTTTCCAATAGTTTTCCATTATTCTTTTCTTCATATTTTTTTATTTTTTTCCTTACTATATCATATTTTTCATCTTTGTATTTATTTTTTTCTAATTTTTGTTGAATTTTATTTTTATTATTATTCCAAAATTCTGTTCTTAATATTTTTTGTTTTTCTATATTAAAAGTAACTGAATCCATCATTTTTATTTCTATTATTCTATCATCTGCTAACATTTCTATGTATTCTTCTATTAGTTTTTCCAACAGTATTCCACTACTCTTCTCTTCAAAGTTTTTTATTTTTTTTCTTACTATATCATATTTTGAATTTTGATATTTTTCTTCTTGGAGTTTTTCTTTTATTTTTTTTGAATTATTGTGCCAAAATGTTTTTCTTTCTATTATTTGTTCTTCTATATTGAATATTACTGAATCTTTTGATTTTATTTCTTTTATTCTATCATCAGCTAGCATTTCTATGTATTCTTCTATTAAGTCTACATTTTGAATTTCTTCTATTTCTGTTTTTAGTTTTACGAAGTCTCTATATATTGGTGTTGCTTCCCAGTATGGTTTTTCTACTCTAGCTTTTGTTTCTTTTGTTCTTTTTGGTAGTCTTAAGTCCCATATATAGAATGGTATTTGTTCTGATATTTTTTTTATTTTTTCTACTTTTATTTTTCTTTCTTCTTTTTGTATTTCATTAATGTTTAATACATCTTTTCTATAGTAGAATATTATTGTTTTTAGAATTCCTGCCATATTTGATTCTATTTTGTCTTTACTATTTATATCTGGAATTCTATTGTATTCTTTTATCCAATCTACGGCTAGTTTAAATCTTGATATGTCATCTGGTTTTAGTGATTTTTTAAATTCTTTTGTTTGACTAAGTATTAATAGATTATTTGGTAAATCTATTATTAGTGGTCTATCTTCTTCTTTTTGTTTTTCTCCTGGTTTTAAGGCTCTCATTACTCTTCCAGCATGTTGTGTTGTTATGATAGTTGAGTTTTCGTCTATTGGTCTAAACCATATCATTTTTTTACATGGTACATGGATTCCCTCATTGTATTTATCCATTACTATCATGAAGTTTATTTTATCTTTTTGTGTATTTTGAAATTCACTTAGACTTCTCCTACATTGTTGCGCTGTATCAGTTCCTAACATAAAGAAACAGTTTATTTTATCTTTTCCATATATTTCTTCTAATTTTTTTTGATATAGTTCTAGTACATTTCTTCCTGTTATACTATTACCTAATTCATCTTTATTTACCACTGGACAGAATACTATACAGTTTTCTCCTGGTAATACATTTTCTCTTAAAATTGTTCCTATACCATCTTCTGGTTTTAAGTCTAACAATACTTTTCTTAAATCTCTATATTTTGTTTTTATTTTTTCTTTTTTTTCACCTTCTGGTAGTGTATTAATGATATTCAATAATTCTTCTATTTCACCTTGTGAATTTAATAAATTATATTCACAGTTTATTACTCTAGGGTTTGTTAAATATCCAAGGAGTATTGCTTGATTTACATCCATATTATATGAGAAATGGTCTTCCGCAATTATTTCTTCTTCTGTATATCCAAAATATCTTGCCCAATAATCTGCCATATCGACCCCATCACAGTCTCTTGTTGGTGTAGCTGTTATACCAAGTACTTTATATATTCCTTTTTGATTACTATATAGTTCTTCAAGTGCCTGTTTTGTATCTGGTGCGCCTGTTCTATGTAATTCGTCTGTTACTATGAAGTCATATTGTTTTTCTCTTATTTCTTTTCTTTGTCTTAAATATGCATATGTGTATAAATCTAGATTTGGAATATTTTTCCTTATTTCGTCTATGTAACTATTATTTGGATTTATATTTTTATATCCAATTACATATTTTATTAAATATTCAGCTACCTGTTCTAGTATTTCATTACTTGGAGCTAAATAAAGTATATTTTTATTTGTAAGAATTGGATTATTGTTACTATCTAGTATAATATTTCCTTTGTTATCTCTTTCAAATAGATATTCTAATATTTGAGAAATTGCTACAAAGCTTTTTCCTGAACCAGTCGGCATTATTACATTTGTATAGTTTTTTGTTTTATATGATTCTCTTATATTACGAAGAGCATCTGCTTGATATCTTTTACATTTTATTCCTGTTCCTTTTATTTGAAAGTACCCTAAGAATTCTTCTAATTCTTCTAGTTCAAATGATGCCTCTTCATCTATTTCTTTATTTTCTTTTATTAGGTTCGCTAAAAGAATTCTTGATATTTCACTACTTGGATAATTCTTATTTTTTAATAAATTATAAATATCCATAAAATTTGATTCAATTAATTTATTAATTATATTTGTTCTATGAATTTCTCCTATTTTAGTTATACCAAATTGTTTCCAATTAAATGAATCTATTATAGCGTTTGCATAATAAATTACTTTATCAACTTTATTGTTTTGTTGCAATAGGTCCATCATTACTATTTGGGCACATTCTTCTTTATTATTTATAAGTGCTTCACAGTTATTTTCAGATATATAATGACTATTTAATAGTTCTAATAGTTTTAGTTCTAAATCTGAACTATAAGATATTCCTACTGAGTCACTTATTTTTTCTTTTTTAATACTTCTCTTATTTGTTATTTCAGGTTCTATTCCATATGTACCTTTCAATTCTTCTAGTAATTCTTTGTAATTACTTCCTAGAATTTGTTCTAATAATTTTATTCCATGATATACTCTTAATTTTGATTTTGCATAATAGAATGTTTTAATATATAAGTTTCTTATAGTCTCATAATCCACTTTTCCTTCTGATATTTCATATAGTTTATCAATCGATAAATCATTTTCTTCTAATTTATAGTCGTAATATTTATATTCTTTAAGATTATCTAATTCATGATTATATAATTTTTTTATTAATATATTTTCAACTTCTCTTGCTTCTTTATTATTAGATTGTTGTAGTAATGAAAATATATCCATTATATATTGTGGGCAGTTTACAAATAATTCTTTATCTATAGATTTATAGTGTGTTACTTCCATAGACGCAAAAGCACTACCTATTGTTTGTATTAAAAATTTATTAGAAACATTAGGTATTATATCGAATGGTAATAAATCTATTTTCGCAATTAATTTATTTTTTTCAAGATTTTGTTTTTCATCTAATGCAGAATAATTTGTTGTTTGTGTTTGTTCAAATTCTATACCACCATTAAAGATTTCAGTTTCAGTTAATCCTTCTTCAATATTTAAAATTCTATTAATAGAATCATTATCATGGCAACTTTCTATATAATCTAGATAATATTTTGTAATATCTGGTGCTTCTTCATAGTATTCATTTATTATTTTATTTATCTCATCTATGAAATATTTAGGCGCAAAGTGACTAATAATTCCTAATTCATGTTTAGGTATTTTTAATACTACATATTGATCATTAAATTCATCTTTATCAAATGATTCTTTATCTCTTCCATATAGTAATGCTACTGATGCATTTGTTGTAAATGATATGCAGTTAGTATCTTGTCTATAATGCATTTTTATATGATCAAACATTTCTTCTAAAGATATTTGAGTATCTTTACTATATTTTGTATATCCTTGGCATCTTTCTCTGTCAGTACGTATTACACTTTCTATGCCATCATTGATATCTTTTATGTCTCCTGCTTCTAATGATCTAAATACATAATAATATTCTTCATCACTTATTATATTAAACTTATCTATGTCAAACATTTTATCACTACCTTATTAAAATAATATCATATTTCCACAACAAAAAAAAGGCATAAGCCTTAATTTCTTTCTTTGATTTTTGCTTGTTTTTTTAGAGTTCTTAAGTAGCCTAGGTTTGCTCTTCTAACTTTACCTCTTCTAATTACTTCTACTCCTGCAACTTTTGGTGAGTTAACAGGGAAAGTTCTTTCTACTCCAACTCCACTTGAGATTTTTCTTACAATGAAGTTTTTAGCAACTCCAGTTCCTTGGATTGCCATTACGATTCCTTCAAATGCTTGAATTCTTTCTCTTTTTCCTTCGATAATTTTTACGTCAACTCTTACAGTATCTCCAACTCTAAATTCAGGGATATCTGTTCTTATTTGACTTTTAGTTATCTTTTCAACTAAATTCACAATGTCACTCTCCTTTTTTTATATATGATCATATAGATTTTCCTAAAGCGGATCACAACGTAGTAAATTTTAACATATTTTTTTTAATTAATCAATAGGTTTTTAGCGATTTCTACTTTTTTTTGGTTCTTCTTGTTCAATTTCTCCTAAGTTAAAGTTATTTATGTCTACTTTTATTTTTGCTTTTAGCTCTTGTTCTATTAAGTCCATTTTATTCATTAATAGTTTTATGTATTTTTCTTCTAGATATTTTTTATAGTTATTTATTACTAATCTTCTATATCTTTCAAGGTCATTTAATGCGAACATTAAGTGTCCACCATCTGTATCATCTTCTTCTAGAACTGTTATTAAGAATTGTAGATACATGTCTAGTTTTTTCTTTATTTTCTTTTTTAATAGTGTTTTAATTAGGTAGTCATCTATTATAGTCATACTATTAACTACTATTCCTTCGTATTTCATTTGATTTTTTGGTTTTATTGTATATCCTATTTCTTTATTAGTATTAAGTTCTACTTTTCTTTCTTTTGTTTTTCTTTTATATAAGTGATATTTCTTAATTTTTTTCATGTTCCACCTCTAATAAATCTGGTCTTCTTTCTTTAGTTCTTTTTAGGCTTTCTTCATATCTATATTTTTTTATATTTTCATGATGTCCTGAAAGTAGTACTTCTGGTACTTTTAGTCCTCTAAAGTCTGCAGGTTTTGTATATGTAGGGTAATCTAATAAGTATATATCATTCATAACATCTTTTTTAAATGAGTCTTCTCTGTGGCTTTCTTCATTTATTACTCCTGGTAATAGTCTAGTTATTGAGTCTACTAGTGCCATTGCTGGAATTTCTCCACCTGTTAGGACATAGTCACCAATTGATATTTCATAGTCGCATATAGTAGTTATTCTTTCATCAAATCCTTCATAGTGTCCACATATTATTATTAAGTGTTTTTCATTTGATAGTTCATATGCCATTTTTTGTTTATATGGTATTCCTGCTGGTGTTAATAATATTACTTTAGAGTCTTTTGTTCTTATACTTTCTACACAGTCAAATATTGGCTGGCATGTTAAAACCATTCCTGCCCCTCCACCATATGGTGTGTCATCTACTTTATTATGTGGATCTTTAGTATAGTCTCTAAAGTTTATTATATTTATTTCTATTTTATTATCGTCTATTGCTCTTTTTATAATAGATTCACTAAAAGTCCCCTCAAACATATTTGGAAAAAGCGTTAATATATCAATTCTCATTTATTAAACCTTCTATCATATTTATTTGTATTTTTTTATTTTCTAAGTCAATATTTTTTATAAATTCATTTATGTTTGGAACTAAGTTTTTATTATTTTCTTTTTCTATTACTAGTATATCATATACACCATTATTTAGTATGTCTGTTACTTTTCCTATGAATGAGTCTTCATTATATACATCCATATCTATTAATTCTTCATTTAGAATACCATCTATTTTTATTTCATTTTTATCTATATATACTGGTTCACCTTTATATTTTAATACTTCATTTATATCATTAAAACCTAAAAGAGTTATCATATCAAAGATTTTATGTTTTCTATAACTATTTATTACTTGTTTTTCTTTATCTTTTCCAATATAAATTGGTGTTCCTTTTATAAATACATTACTTTTATATTTAAAGTGAGAAAGAATTTTTACTTCTCCTTTTATTCCATGTGTATTAACTATATCTCCTATATAAATATAATTCATATTTCACCTACTTATCTAATTCGTAAAGTATTATACTTGTTGCGACTGCGACATTTAGTGATTCACAGTTTTTATTCATATCTATATATAAATATTCATCTGCTAATGAATTAAGTTTATCACTTACTCCACTTCCCTCATTGCCCATTATTATAGCAACTTTATCCTTTTTTTCAATAGTTTTTAAACTATTTCCATTTTTTACATTTGTAGTATAAATAGTATAGTTGTTTTGTTTTAGATTTTTTATTAGATTTTCTAAATCATTTTCTATAATTATATTTAATTTAAATAACATCCCTTGGGTAGCTCTTATTACTTTTGGATTATATAAATCTACTGTATTATTACTTAATACTAATGTATCTACATTAAAGGCTACTGAGCTTCTTATTATTGTTCCAAGATTTCCTGGATCTTGTATATCTTCTAGTATTACTATTTTATTTCCTTTTAATGTATTTTCTTTCTTTTTACATATTCCTAGTATTCCATTTGGTGTATCTAAATTACTTATAAAGTTTAATACATTTTTTGTTACATAACTTGTTTTTACATCTATATTTAAATTTATATTTTCTAATAATATAAGTTCTTCTAACGCATTATTTTCATATGCTTCTTTTACTAGATGTTCTCCTTCTATTAGATATAAATTAGTTTCATCTCTATATTTTTTTGTATTAAGTTTTTTTATATTTTTTATTTTTTCATTATTTACTGAAGAATATAACATATAACCACCGTTTTAATTATACTATAAAATCAATTAAAAAGAAATAATTGATTATCCAACTATCTCTTCTATTATTATTTCATTCATTTTAATTTTTATTGTTGTGTTTTTATTTATAATTTTATCTGTTTTTGGATTAATAATATCCTTTTTAATATAACCATTATTTTGTAGTGTTTCTAGTGTTATTGAATAATATCCTGCGTCTGGTATCAATTCAATATTATCCGTTCTCCACATATCTGCCGCACTTCTAATTTCTTCTAGTTGTGCTAGATATAATGTCTCTTTCGCATCTTTTAATGATTTATTTACTGATAATATTACTACTAAGGATATTAGTGATAAGAGGGCTATTACACCTAGTATTTCCATCAATGTAAATCCTTTATTGTTCATATGTCACCTAAATTAATCCTAAATACATAAGCGCAAATACAGCGGCAAATATTATTACAATAAATATTACTAGAATTAAAATTGTTTTAGAGTTCTTCTTTTTAGTTTTTCCTGTTGATTTTATCAATAAATTTCTTCCGTCCATTCCCTCCATTGGTTGGATTTCTAGATTTGAAATTATTGTTGTACTTAAATCGGATATTCCACCTGATTGAAGTGAATAAATACTTCTAGACATTTCATTATCCGCTATAACAAAAGGAACTTTTTTAGAAAAATTAACATTTACTAATTCTTCTTTATGATTATATAATGCTTCATTTATACCATAAGATGATGTAATAAACATTGTACCATTCTTTTGAATTATTAAATTATATATTTGCGAAATATTTTTATCTAGGTTTATAAGTGCTGTTTTAATGTTATCTGTATTTCTTTGTTTATTTCCATCTACTATTTGATAGTCAACTATTATTAAGTCATAATAATCACTATTTATTGCTTCTATTGCTTTATTTGTTGTTAATTGATATTTATTCGCTAAATCTAAATCATAGTTTCCTGTTTGTTGCATTTCTATTCCTACAACTTGCGTTGCTTGTTCTTTGTTGCACCCATTAAAGTAATAGTTTAAATATGGTATATTTTCTTTTTCTGCAATTAATAGGTGTTTTATTCCATTTTGATTTAATGTTCTATAAAACGATGTTTTTACTTGTTCATAGTTTAAACAGCTTATTGTTGTTTGGTTTTGTAGCGGAAATAATGAGGCTATTTTTATATTAATATTGTCATTATCTGTATACATATATTTTTTTGGTTGTATCAATAAATCTGTATATACTGATCCTAAATCTGTTTCATAATTAAATAAGAATATACCATCATTATTTTCTATTAATCCATCTTCTGCAACTAAGAATGGAACTATATTTTCTTCTAGATTTTTTCTTTTATAATTACTGTCAACAGCATCATTATAGTTTACCCAATGTTCACCTATTCCACCTACAGTAATTTTATACAATTCCTTTGTTACTGTTATTCCTGATGAATCTTTTAGATGTTTTACTCCAGCTACTGTACTTATTTTTACATTTGGATATAAATTTGTTATTCTATGAATCATTGCTGTATATTTTGGAAATGTTTTGTTAAGTGAATTATTGTTTGCTCCAAGATATAAGTGTAGGTATATTTTCTTTATTCCCAATGAATTACAGTATTCAACCATTTTTCTCAAGTGTGATGGTGAATCTGTACCATATTTATCTCCTATTAATGTAATTAGATGTAATTTTGAATTATTTGCAATAACATGGTCTGCTACAGTTTTTATCGATGGATTTGAAAAAAACTGGTTTTGTTCTATTTTTTCATTTAATATTTCTATTGATTGTTTAACTATTGTTCCTGCTCCTATATTTAAATATCCAATTTCTTTTGTTGCAGATGCTTCCTCACTTAATCCAACTTGTTTTCCACTTGTTTCTAACGTTGTAAATAAATATCTATTTGTTAACGCATCCAATGTTGGCATTACTTCTGCATTATATATTTCAAATGATTTAGCGTCCTCAATTCCCATTCCATCCATTAAACATACTACAAAAGGTTTTTTTCTCATATTTATACCCTCGCTATTCTATTAATAATTATATAACTTATTATGCTAAAAGTCAAAGTTATTTCATACTATGTATTGGTGATTATTTTGTTTAATTTAGAAGATGCTGTTAGTATTGCAAATAAGTTAGGTGTTACTTTTGACGAGTTTAGCGCAAATGATTTTTTAACTGGGATAAATATTGAATTAGAACACGGGACTATTAATCCTTTAACTAATGTTACTAATGATGACTTAGAAATGACTGCTAAGATAGCTCTTGCTCACTTGAATGAATATCCAAATTACTATAATAAAGAATATGGTTTACCTAATTTTGAAGAGAAACTAAAAAATTACCTTGATAGGTAATTTTTTTATAGAGCACTGTTGTAATAATCTAAATCATCATTGTACATGCTTTTTTGTTCCATTTCTTCAAGTAAATTTTCCATTGTACCATTAATTAGATTATATAGTTTGGAATTCATTAGTTTTTCCATTATCTTTTGTTCTATTTGAGTCATTTCTTCTCCAGTAAGTTCTTCCATTGCTTTTGCATTTGAAACATCAATATCAGCAATATTTGCGCCTATTTGTTGTTTCATGTTAAGTGTGAATCCTACTTCTTGTTCTTGATAGTTCATATTAAATGTTATTTTTGATTCTGTTGTTTTTGAATCTATTTCTTTTTCTTCAATAATTGCTTTTCCTGTAATTTCTTCTGTTAATACATTAATTTTAATATCGATAGTTGTTTTCTCTTTACTTTCACTTTTTATTGTAAGTTGTATCGATGCTCCATTTAAGTTTGCATTTATTGTTGTATTATCATTGTTTTTTCTTACTTGTATAGTAGTATTATCTGGTGCTTCAATATCCATTCCAACAAATTCGTCTGTAACACCTTTTGTATATATATCAAATTTTACAGTTTCGCTATCTTCAGATGTATCTATATCTGACATATCTGTTTTTGAACTTTTTAATTCTTCTTTTAATGTTTCAATGTCAAATTCAGTCATTTCAGATAATTTATTCAATAGTTCTTCATCTTTTAATATGTAGTCAATCATATTGTTTGATATTTTTGCTAATTTTTCTGAAGTTAATGTATAACTTATTTTTTTAACTTTTGTTTCCGAACCATTTAGAGTTATTTTATCTGATGATTGCTTAAAGTCATTCATATCTAATGATTCTAAGAATATGTCTTTTAGTCTTTTTATTATATATTCCATATCCTCTGGTGACACTGTTGTTTGTGTTGTTATTTCTTCAAAATCTATTTCTTCAGTATTTAGTTTTATTGGATCTGAATATATATCTTTTAATACAGCATATGCATTTTTGTCCAGTACATACATTAAAGCTTCTAATATTTTATTATTATCTTCTAAGTATGCTAGACCCATTTCAAATTTATTGTTTTTGTAGTCCATTCCAGTTATAAGATTAAATCTCATTCCATTTAAATCTTCTAATCCCTCTATATTAGTATTCATAGAAAATTCTGAATTAATTAGAACTGAATCTTTTGAATCATATTTTTTTAATGGTGTTTCAAATTTGTCATAAGCTTTATTAACTAATCCTTTTACTACTTTATCAGGTTTGTTAAAGAAATATTTGTATGCAAAGAACCCACCTACTCCTAATAATATTAAAATTATTAAAATTATTGGCAATGATGATTTTTTCTTTTCTTCAGGTTCATCATTACTATATGATGGTGTTTCCACTGGTGGAACTATACCGTTATTCATATTTATTGGTTGAATTGGTTCTACAACTTGTGGAGTTGGTTGTACAGGTTCAACATTTACTCGTGGTATTTCTGGTTGCATTGGCTCAATTGGTTCAACACTTACTGGTGGTATTTCTGGTTGAACTGGTTGAATTGGCTCAATTGGTTCCACATTTACTGGTTGTGCTTCTGGCATTGGTGCAATTGGCTCAATATTTACTGGTTGTGCTTCTGGCATTGGTGCAGGTGTTGCTGGTTGAGCTGGCTCTGCTGGTTGAACTGGTGCTCCCATATTAAATATATCTGTTGCTGGAACTTCTTCTATTGTTGTTCCACAAAATCCACAAAATTTGCTATTATCTTCTAATTGTGCTCCACATTTTTTACAAATCATAAATTCACTCCTCTTCTACTCTTTTTAATAATACAACAAAATTCGACAAAAGTCAATGAATACATCTTTTAAGTTTTGTCCATTATATTATTGGTGATAACATGAATAAATCTATTTGGGGATATGATAAGAGCACTTATAAATGTACTAAAAGGAATATTGATTGTGATGTTTTGATTATCGGTGGTGGAATGTGTGGTATGTCTACATTATTAATGCTTTCAGATAGTGATAAAAAAGTTATTTTAATAGATTCTAATCGTGTTGGTTCTGGTATAACTAGTAAAACAACTGGTAAGATTTCAGTCATGCAAGAGTATAATTATCAAAAGATTTCTAAGGATTTAGTTTATGATTATATGCGTTCTCAAGTTTATTCTATGAAAAAATTAGTTCGTTTAATTAAGGATTGTAATATTCCTTGTGATTTAAAGAAAAATTCTTCCTATCTTTTTACTAATTCTAATGAGAATATTAAGAAAGTTATTAAGGAAAAAAATCTTTTAGATAAAGTTTTGAAGTGTGAAATAGTTGATAAACTTCCAAATGGATATCCATGTTTATATGGAATAAAATCAAATAATTCTTATGTTTTTAATCCAATTAAGTATATTAATTTTATTAAGAATTTATGTAAGGATAATATTTATGAATATACACGAGCTATTAGTATAGTGCGTAAGTTAGATTATTTTTTAGTTAAGACCAATAAGAATAAGATAAACGCTAAAAAGGTTATTATTTGTACTCATTACCCAGTATTTGTTAAAAAGTTATTTTTTCCTCTTGTTACGAGTATTACTAAGGAATACATTGTATGCGCTGAAACTAATGACATTTGTGATTCTAATATGATTTGTAATGATGGTAATGTTATTTCAATGAGGTATTATAAAGATAATATGATTTATGCAAGCGGAAATGATTTATTAGGTGGTAAGTTAAATCATAAAAAAAATATTAATAAAGTTATTAGTGATTTTAAAAGACATTTTAATTATCCAATTAAATATACTTGGTATAATTATGATATTACTTCTAATGATTATTTACCTATAATTGGTGAAGTTTCAAAGGATATTTTTGTTGCGACTGCTTTTAATAAATGGGGAATGACTAATAGTGTTTTATCCGCTTCTATAATATCAGATTTAATTAAAGGTAATAAAAATAAATATGCTGATGTTTTTTCTATAAAAAGAAAAAGTTTGATTAATACAGTTTGTATTAAGAATATGTTTGATAATGTAGTTACTTATTTTAAGCCTAAGAAAAAGAATATTACTTACGAATATAATAATGGTATTAAGTATGCGGTTTATACTGATAATGATGGAGTTTGTCACAAGGTTATTGATAAGTGTCCTCATTTAGGGTGCGGATTAGTATTTAATGAGGTTGATAAAACATGGGATTGTCCTTGTCATGGTTCTAGATATGATATTGATGGAAAAGTTATTCATGGACCTAGTTATTCTTCTATTAAAAAAAAGTAAGGTTTATCCTTACTTTTTATCTATCATTTCATTTATAACTGTTCCAATTGAAGCAATATTCTGAAGTTCAGCTGGTAATATAATTTTTGTTGCTTGACCGTTTGCTACTTGAGCTAAAGCTTCATAACTCTTAAGTGCTAATACGGATTTGTCTGCTCCAGCTTCTTTTAGTAGTCTAATACCTTGTGCTTCTGCATTTTTTAATTTTAATAATGCTTCTGCTTCACCTTCAGCTATTTTGATTTGTGCTTCCTTCTTAGCTTCTGCTCTTAAGATAGCACTTTCTTTTTCACCTTCAGCAATAAGGATACTTGATTTCTTTTCTCCTTCTGCTTGTAGGATTTTTTCTCTTCTTTCACGTTCTGCACGCATTTGTTTTTCCATTGCTTCTTGAATATCTCTTGGTGGAATAATGTTTTTAACTTCTACACGGTTTACTTTTATTCCCCAAGGATCTGTTGCTTCATCTAGAATTGCTCTCATTTTTGAGTTAATGATATCTCTTGATGTTAATGTTTGGTCTAATTCTAGTTCACCAATTATATTTCTTAGTGTTGTTGCTGTTAATGTTTCAATTGCATTTATTGGGTTTTCTACTCCATATGTATATAGTTTTGCATCTGTTATTTGAAAATATACAACTGTGTCTATTTGCATTGTAACATTATCTTTTGTGATAACTGGTTGTGGTGCGAAGTCTTTTACAACTTCTTTTAATGTAACTACATTTGCTACTCTATCTATGAAAGGTATTTTAAGTTGTAAACCATTATGCCATGTTTTGAAGTATGATCCTAATCTTTCGATAACGTATACTTTTGCTTGTGGTACTATTTTTATGTTTGGTATTACAATGATGAATATTAATATTAATAAGATAACTAAAAAATTCATATTATTCCTCTACTTTCTTTACTTTTAGTTTTGTACTATTTATTTGTAGTACTTTTACTATACTATCCTTTTGTATAGTTTCATCGGAAATAGCTGTCCAATATTTACCATCTATTTTTACTACTCCTGATTTGTTTT
The DNA here is from genome assembly GCA_918219625.1 of Bacilli bacterium. Next base: position 12,051 of record CAKJXT010000006.1, on the reverse strand, counting down.
TTGAGATTTCCTCTGTTACTACTCCTGTCATATCAAATATTCTATCTATATTTGTTCTTTCTTTTTTTTGATTGACAAGTTTTTGTAGTGGTTTTCTTGTTGTAATTAATAAAATTACTCCAAGTATTACGAATATTCCAAGTTGTATTTCAAATGAGTCAGTAAATAGTGATGCTATTAGAGCGACTATTCCACTAGCAATGAACCAGACGGATACTAAGTTGACTGTGATTGCTTCTAAGAAACAACATATTATAATTACAATTAGCCATTTTAATGCCATTTTCATCACCCATTTAAATATACCACAAAATGACAATTTTTTCAAGATTTCCAGGATACATTCTTATATACTGTTGGTCTATATTCAATTATATGAAAAAGGAAAGAATTTATTCTTCTTTCCCTTCTAATTTTACTAATACCTCTCTTGGCTTTGATCCATTGTTAGGTCCAATTATTCCTCTTTCTTCTAGTAAGTCTATACATCTAGCTGCTCTATTGTATCCTAGATGGAATCTTCTTTGAAGTAGTGATGCACTTGCTTTTCCTTGGGTTACTACGAATTCTACTATTTCATTATATAGTGGTTCTTCTTCTGCATCGTGTTCACCATCAAATGATGATTTTGCATTCATTTCTTCATCATCCATTGTTAGTGTATTATCATATCTAGCTTTTTGTTGTGATATTGTATAGTCTACTACTGCTTTTATTTCTTCGTCTGATATAAATGTTCCTTGTACTCTTATTGGAATATTTTCACCTTGTGGTAGGAATAGCATATCTCCTTTTCCTAATAGTTTTTCTGCTCCTGCCATATCTAGTATTGTTCTTGAGTCGATTTGTGATGATACAGCGAACGCTACTCTTGTTGGGATATTTGCTTTAACAACACCTGTTATTACATCTGTTGATGGTCTTTGAGTCGCTACTATAAGGTGAATTCCTGCTGCTCTTGCCATTTGTGTTATTCTCATTATTGAGTCTTCTACTTCTTTTGCTGCTACTAACATTAAGTCTGCTAACTCATCTATTATAACTACTATAAATGGTAAGTGTTTTTGTGGTTCGTTTGGATTTAATTCATTTTGTTTATCTATGTATTTGTTATATCCTTCTATGTTTTTTGTTCCTGTTCTTTCAAATTCGTCGTATCTTCTTTCCATTTCTACGACTATTTTTTTAAGAGCAATATTTGCTTTTCTTGCGTCTGTTACAACTGGTGCTAGTAAGTGTGGAACTCCATTATACATCGAAAGTTCAACTTTTTTAGGGTCTACTAATACTAGTTTTACTTCGTCTGGTTTTGTTCTCATTAACATTGATACTATAAAACTATTTATACATACAGATTTACCTGAACCGGTAGATCCTGCTACTAACATGTGTGGTGTTTTATTGATTTGCCATGTTACTGGGTTACCCATTATGTCTTGTCCAAATGTTACTAGTAGTTTCTTTTCATCGTCTTCTGGTTTAATTGTTTCTAGTATTTCTCTTACTGTTACCATTGCTGTTTGAGCATTTGGTATTTCAATTCCTACTGTCTTTTTTCCTGGAATTGGTGCTTGTATTCTTACGTCTTTTGCAGCTAGTGCTAGAGCTATTTCTCTATTTATTCCAAGTATTTTACTTAGTTTTGTTCCTGCTTTTATTTCCATTTCATATTGTGTTACTGCAGGTCCTACGTGTGCTGTTACAACATGCCCATCTATTCCAAAGTCTTTGAATACATTTTTTAGTATATCTGCTGTTTCGTTTATTTTTGATTTATTTACTGATAGATTTTTCTTTTTAGGTTTATTTAATAAGTCTATTGTTGGTAGTTTATATTCTTTATTTTCTTCATAGTCATCTGGCATAATTATTTCAATATCGTCTTTATCTACCACTTCAACTTGTTCTTTTTGTTCTGGTTGTTTTAATTCATCAAAGCTTGATATCACAACTTTATGGTCTTCCTTTTTAGGTTCTTCCTCATAGTCATCATCGTCTTCATCAGGTATTTCAATTTTAAGTTGTTTTTCTTTTGTTTTATGTTCTCTTTTTAGTGCATTTGATACTTTATTCTTGCTTGCATTAATCATGTCATATATTGATACACCTGTAAACATTACAATTCCAAATATTATTAGAGCTATACATACTACTCTTGTTCCTTCTATTGTAAATAGTGAAACATTAGCCCATGCAAAGAATGCACCTATCATTCCACCACCTTGAATTTGACCTGTACCGTTAGCGAATGCCATTAAATTATTTATTGTTTCATTAAATATTTCTGTTCCTGATGTATCTAGTTGTTTTATATAGTCTATATGACAGAATACTAGTAGAGATATTACTATTGCGTATATCCCTATTAGTTTTGATGAAAAGAAATTAGGATAATCTCTTTTTACTATCATGCATAATCCAACTATAAATAGAACTCCTAAAAGTATGTTATATGCTACTCCTACAAAGAATGCTGCAAAGTGTCCTATAAATGCTCCTACTATTCCGAATTTGCATATTCCTATTATTGAAATTAGTATTAATAACATTCCTTTTAGTTCTATTAAATAACTGGTATCTTGTTTTGTTTCTTTTCTCTTTTTCTTCTTAGCCATAACTACCTCCTGCATTCTATAGAAATTATACCAAAAATTATATTTATTGTAAATTATTGTTTGTATTTCTTTTGTTTTTTTACTATTTTTTTGTAAAGAAAAACGGGTTTATTACCCGTGTCTTCCTCCACCACCATGGCCAAAGCCAGATGAACCTCCGTGTGAACCACCATGTCCTCCACTTGATGATGATACTGTATAGTGCGTTGTATGTGATCTTACAAATTGGTCCATGCTTTGTGTATAGTTAATTGATCCTTTATCTAAGTATTCATTAGCTGTAATGGCTTTTCTAACCATTTTGTTTTTACTTACTAATATTAACATTGTTATTAGTGTTATTAGGGATGATCCAAATACACGTATTATTACTGGAATACAGTATTTTGCGTTTACATCTCCGGATTCATCTACATATACATCTTTTATAAACATTGATTTATATTTTGAATCGTATCCATCTTGATAGTATGAGATTCCTTTTTTAACAAATGTTGTTATTCCTGATACATATCTTCCATTAACAAAGCTACTATATATGTCGTCTAGTAAGTTTTCTAGTCTTCCGCCATCTGCATAGTATAATCTAGCTAATCCAGTTGTAGCAATATAGTAATATTTATTTCCATCTGAGTATACATGATTGTTTCTTATTATTACTATTCCACTATAGTTTTTTAAATCTATACCAAAGTCATTATAATCATAGAAGTCGCAGGCGAAATCTTCTACTTCTTTATATGTATATTTTTCATCTATTGTTACAAATGCAAGATCCATATGTGTTTCTTTTATGAATTGATTTATTAATTCATATATTTGTTTTTCGTCTTCATCTGTTAATATATCTGCATAGTCGTATACTTTTTCATTAGCATTTACAAGTGGGATTTTTTTTGCTTTTGATGTATTTGGATGTGGTAGTTTTTTGTTTATTCCATAGTTATTTTCTTGTGTTCTTTCAAATGTATGTGTGCTTGCTGATACTATTGTTATGTTTATGAACAAGCAAAATAGAATTATTAATAGTCTTTTCATTTTTCTCATATTGCGCCTCCAGTTGAAGATATAATTGTACTAATGATGGTAAATATTATAAAGCATATTATGAATGTTATTATTGTATACATTACTGCTCTTTTCTTATCTAGAGGTATATTTCCTATGAATTTTCCAGATTCGCCGTTCATTGCGAATAGATAGTATTTATCTTTATATTTTACATTTACCATCCATACAGGAAGTAATGCATATTCTACATTTGTTTCAATTGATTCAAGATCATTTTTCTTTATTGTTTTACTTGAATATCCATGCATACTATTTAACATTTCTTGTCTTGTTGAATTAAGTGTTCTATTTTTTGCATCAGTAAATGCATCTTCTTTGCTTACATCATATTTTTCTGCTAAGAATCCTGATAAATAGGCATGATTATAGTCTATTAGTTTACTATAGTCAAATGGCTCGATTGTGTTCATCATGTCATTTGCAAATCTTGTTGATCCATCCACTGGTACTCTATGATATGCCATTGTACCTGTTCTTACAACGTTATAGTAATCTGTTTGTGTATAGTGTGTGTCACCTGAAGTCCATGACTTTACACGTGTAGCTGTTGCTTCTAGTGTTCCTGAAACTTCTGTTTCATATAGCCAAAAAGGTATATATACTCCTTGTATCTTCTCAATGTTTTTTTCACTTGTGAATTCTTTTGGAGTTAGTGGCCTACCTTTTCTTAATCTTTTGAATGCTTCTATTGCTTTTTTCTTTTCCATTTTAAATGGAATTATTTTACTAGGAGCGAATTCTCCTGATAGTCTATTTTTTATAATTGAAGTATTACCACAGTATACACAGAATGTTGCTGCTGTATTTTCATCTGTAATTATTTCTGCTCCACAGTCTGGGCAGTTGTAATTTACATAGTTTGTTGTATCTACTTCTTCTTTGTTTATTTTTTCCATGTCTTTTAGTTGTTCTGCTGTGTATTCACCTTCACAGTAATCACATTTAAATTTTCCTAATTCTGGTTTAAAGTGAATTGCAGCGCCACAACCTGGACATTTATTGTCTAATACTTTACTCATATTTTCACCCTATTCAAATTATATCAAATTGACTATTGATTGTAAATTGATTATAGTTTTTTTATTTTAGAAATGAAGAATCCTTCATATAAATTATTTGGACATACACATATTGTTCCTTTTATTTTTGTTGGTAGTTTTGGGATATCTTTAAATATTTCTTCATCTATAGGTATTATTTCTATTTTGTTTTGCTTTACTAATCTTTCTAATTGTTTTTCATTTTCTTCGTATAGTATTGAACATGTTGAGTATACCATTGTATGGTCTTTTTTTAGTATTTGTATTGCTTTTTCCAGTAATTGTTCTTGTGTTTTAATACAGTTATTTAGTAATTTTTCGTTGAAGTGTTCTAATGATTTATCAAATATATTTAGTGTTCCAGATCCACTACATGGTGCGTCTAGCAGTATTTTATCAAATCTATAGAATTCATCTAGTTTTGTTGCATCTTCATTTAGTATTGTTGCATTTGTTCCTTGTTTTTCTAGATTATATTTTAGTCTTTGTGATCTAATTGGATTTTTTTCTACCGCTGTTATTAGTGCTTTTTTATTTGATATATTATATATCTCTGTTGTTTTTCCTCCTGGAGATGCTGCCATATCTAGTATTTTTTCTTCATTTGGTTCCAGTATTATTGGAGGTATCATTGATGAAAGATTTTGCATGTACACTTCTCCATTTTTATAAATATCTAATTCTCTTATATTATTTTGTTCATCTAGTATTAATGCATCTTCATACCAATTAACATCTTTATATTTTATGTTTATTTTATCTAATTCTTTCTTTATTCTTTCTTTATTTGTTTTTATACTGTTTATTCTTAATGATGGATTTCTTTTTGTTTTATATCCGTCTAGTATTTTATTTTTTGTGTCTTTTCCATATTGGTTTATTAATAATTTTTCTAAAACTTCTGGTATCATATTTTTCCTCATTTCTTAATTAATTATACCTTATTTTTATAATTAAAAAAAGACGATTATTTTAATTCGTCTTCTATTCTCATTAATTGATTGTATTTACAGATTCTATCTGTTCTTGACATAGATCCAGTTTTAATTTGTCCTAAATTTAGTCCTACTGCTAGATCTGCAATTGTTGTATCTTCTGTTTCTCCTGATCTATGTGAGATTACTGTTTTATAACCATTTTTTCTAGCTAGTTCAATTGTTTCTAGTGTTTCTGTTATTGTTCCAATTTGATTTACTTTTAATAGAATAGCATTTCCTGCGTGGTTATCTATTCCCATTTGTAGACATTTTTTATTTGTAACAAATAGGTCGTCTCCAACTAATTGAATTTTGTCTCCTAGTTTTTCTGTTACTAGTCTAAATCCTTCCCAGTCATTTTCATCTACTGGATCTTCTATTGAAATGATTGGATATTTACTACATAGTTCTTCATAGAATTCTACTAGTTCTTCTGTTGTTAGACTTCTATTTTCTCCTACTAAGTTATATTTTCCATTTTCATAGAATTCTGATGCTGCAACATCGATTGCTAAACAAACGTCTTTTCCAGGCTCATATCCTGCTTTTTTTATTGCTTCTATTATTAGTTCAAATCCTTCTGAGTTAGATTGTAGGTCTGGTGCGAATCCACCTTCATCTCCTACACCTGTTGATAGTCCTTTTGAGTTTAGAACTTTCTTTAGGTTATGGAATACTTCTGCTCCAATTCTTACTCTATCATGAATAGTATCTGCTTGTGGTATTATCATGAATTCTTGGAAGTCTAATTTATTGTCTGCATGTGCTCCACCATTTATGATGTTCATCATTGGTACTGGTAATGTTGTTCCATTTCCAATGTATTTATATAAAGGTAATCCTTTATAGTTAGCTGCTGCACGCATAGCTGCCATTGAAACACCTAGTATTGCGTTTGCTCCAAATTTTTCTTTATTTTCAGTTCCATCTAGTTCGATCATTGCGTAGTCTAGTGCTTTTTGATCTAAAGCGTCCATACCAATTACTAGATTTCTTAATTCATTATTTACATGTTCTACTGCTTTTAAAACACCTTTACCCATGAAACGAGTTCCACCGTCTCTAAGTTCTAGTGCTTCTCTTACACCAGTTGAAGCTCCAGATGGTACTGCTGCTCTTCCCATTACTCCACTTTCTAGTATTACATCAACTTCTACAGTTGGATTTCCACGTGAGTCTAATATTTCACGTCCAATTACATCTTTTATCTTTGACATATATTCACCCTCCATTTTTTATTATATCACTTTTTTATTTTATAAAGTATATTTTTAGTAAAAATTGTGGGATTTATAGTGTTATATTTTTAATTTGTGATAGAGTTAGTCCTGTATATTTTGAGATTGTATTAACATTTACTTTATCTTTTAACATATTCCTAGCTGTTTCTAATTTTGATTTTAAAATACCTCTTTTTTCACCTCTTTTTTCACCTCTTTTTTCACCTTCATATCTAAGAGTATTAAATATAAATTCTTTATCTTGTTCTTCAGTAATAAATTGTCTAAACTCTGGTAGTGTATTAACTTTCTTTAATTCTTTCATAAAATCACGTATCCTTTCATCTTTAGTTATTTCATATAATTCTTTTAATTCTTCTAAATTTAAATTTAACATTATAAAATATTTATGCATATTAACTTCTTGTTTATATTTATTGTACCATAATTTCATTATATAGTCCATATTAACTTCATATATTATGAAATTTTTTACTCTAGGTTTTAAATCTTTACTATCGGTATTTAATATCATATATTTTTTTATAGGTATATTGTCTTTTATTCCATAACTAAGGTTAATCTGTATTATATTTTTTTCTTCATTATATTTACCATTTACTATTTTTTGATAATAAACAAATATTAAAAATTAGAAATAAAAAAATTACAGATTATATTCAATCTGTAAAATTTATTTTTTTATTCATCATACATTTTTCCTTTTGAGTCTTTTTGTATTTCATATCCATATTCAAATATATATGACATTGCGAATAGGAATATTATTCCTACAATATTGAATAAATTTAATTCTATATCTGATGCCATTGATATGCTTAATAATGTTGTTCCTACTATTGACGCTATTATCGCAGTTATCATGTTATAGCTCATTTTTTTGATATGATTTACATTTTCTAATGTAAATGGTGTATCACCTTTATTTATATTATCAAATAATTCTTCTAGGTGTTTTAACTAAAAATCACAAGAATTCCCCTATCTTCTATAAGTAGCGGGATGAATTGTGGAAAAATTATAACTTGTTGTGAAATTTATTAATTTATTGTTGACATACAAACATAAATTCGCTATAATATTATCTAATGATTGAAGGTAGATATTTATGAAGAAAAATATTGCTTATAAGTTTAGATTGCAACCAACTAAAGAACAAGAAGAAATATTATCTAAAACATTGGGTTGTTGTAGATTTATCTACAACAAGATGTTAGAAGATAAGATAAACTATTATAAAGAATTTGGTATCAAATTAAAAAACACTCCAGCTATGTATAAGAAAGAATATGAATTCTTAAAAGAAGTGGATAGTTTAGCTTTATCTAATACTCAACTAAATCTTGAATCTGCTTATAATAATTTCTTCAAAAAAAATAAAAGTAAATTTCCTAAATTCAAGTCTAGAAAGAATAAACAGTCATATACTACCAATAATCAAAATGGAACCATTAGAATAGATAATAATTCTATTAAATTACCAAAAATAGGATATATTAAATTAAAACAACATAGAAATATTCCTGATAATTATATTCTTAAATCAGCTACTATTTCTAAAACTAAGTCTGGTAAATATTATGTAAGTATTTTATTCGAGTATGAGAACCAAGTACAAGAAGTAATACCACATAGTTTTATAGGACTTGATTATTCTATGCATGAATTATATGTTGATTCTAATGGTAATGAAGCGAAATATCCAGGATTTTATAGAAAGTCATTGGAAAAACTAAAAAAAGAACAGAGAAAATTATCAAACATGATAAAGGGGTCTAATAATTTTTATAAACAAGTAAAAAGAATAGCTAATATATATGAACATATAACTAATCAAAGAAAAGATTTTCTTCATAAGTTATCAAGAAATATTGTAAGTACTTATGATATTGTATGTATAGAAGACTTAAATATGCAGTCTATGTCACAATGTCTCAATTTTGGTACTTCTGTTCATGATAACGGGTGGGGAATGTTTATAAGAATGTTAGAATACAAATTAGAAAACTTAGGTAAAAAACTAATCAAAATTGATAAATTTTTTCCAAGTACTCAGATATGTAGTTATTGTGGATATCAAAATAAAGATACAAAGAATTTATCAGTTAGAGATTGGAATTGTCCAAACTGTAGTAAACATCACAATCGTGATATAAACGCTGCAGTGAATATAAAAAAAGAAGGTATGCATTTAGCATTCATATAGAAAAAAACACCGTGGGACACACGGGTTGAGCTCGCTTACTGCATTCATTAGAATGTTTGCACGAGAAGCTCCCACCTCTATAGGTGGTGAGAGTATGTCACTTTTTTCTATCAACTTTCGGTTGAATTTTATATATTTATTAAAATGTAAACCCATATTAGCAAAATTATAGGTATTAGTATTATAAATTTTTTCTTTTGTGTTTTATGATGAAATGTTATCATACCTAGAAATGCTCCAAATGATCCACCTAGTATAGCTAGTATTATTAATGTTTTTTCACTTATTCTATATTTATGTTTTATAGATTTATATTTATCTATTCCATATATTATAAATGTTATTATGTTTATTATTAATAAATAATTTTTCATATATTACCTCTTTTTGATTATATCATAAAAGACAGATATTTTCTATCTGTCTAGTTTACTTCTATATCTCCACAGTTATTAGTTATTTTTAAAGTTACATCTGATTGGTTGTTGTTTATTTTTGAGTCACCTAATTTTGTTTTTGCGTCTATAAATGCGTTTGTACGCTTTACTTTTATATCTCCATAATCATTATTAATATATGAGTCTTCTATTATATTTAGGTTATCTATTTCGACATCTCCACATTTTACATCTATATTAATATATTCATTTACGGTATCTAATTCAACGTCTCCATATTTGTTTTCTATTTTTAAGTTATTGGCAGTATTTATTTCGATATCTCCAGCTGACTCAGTTATATTTCCTTTATTTATATTTTCTATTTTAACGTCTCCATATTTATTATTTATATTAGCGGTACTAACTGTATCTATTTTTATGTTTCCTGCATCTTCTTCAATATCTATAACTATATTTTCAAATTTGTCTATTGTTATATCACCATATTTATTATTTATATTAATTTTATTTTCATAGTTTTCTGGTATATATAGTTCAAGTTTTGATATTTTTGTATTTATACATAAGAATTTACATTTTTCATCTTCTATTTTAATAGATAATGTTTCATTTTTTGTGTCTATTGTTGTTCCTTCTTCTTTTGAGTATGATTTAACTTTAATTGTGTTGTCTTCTGATTTTTTTATTTCTATGTTTGCAGCTTTAGTGTCTATGTTTATTTCTTTAAATATTTCTTCATATTCTTTTTCTAATTGTAGTTCGTATGATTCTTGTTTTAAATTCAATCTAAAATTAAATGATGTTTTATTATTTATTAATATGTGCATTAGTATTATTAGAGATATTGTTAATAAAGAAAATATTGAAATAAGCGTTATTATTAATCCTTTATTCTTCATTTTTTTCACCTTTTAATTCAAATATTAGTTTAACTATTTCTTCTAGTAATCCACATATTATAAATATAATCCATGTTATATGCCATGCCATAGTTTTTAAACTTATTATCATGTATATTATAAAGCATATTATTTCTATTATATTATTTATTCTTTTTATTACTGGGTTTTTTTCTTTTACTGCTTCTCCTTTTTTATATGTCATGCATGTATATATAATTATATATGTTGCGATTCCACATATTAATAAAAATATTCCTGCTGCTACTATGGGGTTCATCATCATTACTGGTATAGATATCATTATCCATACCACAGCTACAAAGTATGTTAATACTCCTAAAGCTATACCTTTAGCTCTTTTTTCTTTTGTGTCTGTTTCTGTTTTTGTTTCTTTTTTTATTCCTGTTAAAAGTTCATCTGCTGTTATACCATATAGTTCACATAGTGGTTTAATTTTATCAAAGTCTGGTGTTGACTGATTTGTCTCCCATTTTGATATTGTTTGTCTAGTTACATCTAGTTTTTCTGCCACTTCTTCTTGTGACAAGTGTTTTTCCTTTCTTAATTCATATAGTTTTTCTCCTATATTCATATACTCGCCTCACGAATAAAATTATATGTTATTTTTAAGTTGCATTCTACCAATTTTAGTTTGAAATTTGTCAACCGCTCTTAACATTTACTATTTTATCATGATTTTTTTAATAAAAAAAGTAGATTTTTCTACTTTTAAGATTCAATTCTAAATTGTTTTCCTTTTTCTAAATTTATAATTTTAATTGGATACATTGTCAATATGTTTTTTGTATGTGGAATAGTTACTACTTCAATAGTCTTTACTTTTTCTCCTTCAGATATTCCTATAGTTTCTTCAAAGTATATAATATATTTTTCTACTATTGTGAATTCTGTAGGATTAATAACTTTTATTTTTTCTTTTGCTTGTTCGAATAGTTGTTGTAGATCTATACTACTATCAAATACTGTATGAAGTCTTTTATTATCATTTTCATCTAGGTGCTTTTTTATATGTTCTAAAGCAGCATATTCATCATAATTCATTAGTTGTTGTGTGTAATAATTTTTTGCTTCTATTTGTTCTGTTTTTCCTAATTTATATAATACATATGGCTTTATTTTATGATATTCTTTATCTTGTATCGATAACTTCTTTAACAAATCAAGAATTTCTTCTAAATTATTATTTTTTATATCTAAGTAAATTAATTGTTTTATTGCATATTCATTATCTTCTGACTTTAATATTTCAAGGAACAGTTTACGTGCAAGTTCTTCGCTTCCAACACTTGCATATAATCTTCCTAATTCTAACATAGCATAGGTTCTATCCTTTGATGTACCTATATTAATTATTTCTTTAAAGCATTTCTCGGCTTCATTATTTTTTCCAACACTTGCATATAGTCTTCCTAATTCCAGCATGGCATAGGTTCTATTTTGTGTATTTAATAATTCTTTAAAACTTTTTTCTGCTTCATTCGTTTTTCCTACACTTGCATATAGTCTTCCTAGTTCTAATAATGCATAGGTTTTGTTTTGTGCTTGTGAAATTATCAATTCTTTAAAGCATTTCTCGG
>CAKJXT010000005.1 GCA_918219625.1 Bacilli bacterium | reverse complement strand
CAATGACACAAAATATAAAGGATTAAATGACTTTAGAATGAGTTTTGGATCATGCGCAATAGAATATGCAGGAGACTTTGAACTAGTAACAAACAATACACTATACTTCATGTATGAAAAAACAAGAAAAATATCAAATATAATAAAGAAAAAGAACGACTAAAATCGTTCTTTTATAATTGAGATAATTTTTCACGAACCTTAGAACTTACAGTTCCCATATCCGCTTTACCCTTAACTAAAGGAGTAACCATTCCCATTATCTTACCCATATCTTGCATTCCAGTAGGACTAACTTTACCAAAAACATCATCAATAATTTTAGAAATTTCTTCTTCACTTAATTGTTCAGGTAAATAAGCCTCTAATATTTCAATTTCTTTATTAGTTTCATCAACTAAATCTTGTCTATTTCCTCTTTCAAAATCTTTAATAGAATCTTTTCTTGTCTTAATTTCTTTTGAAATAACACTAATAACTTCATCATCATTAAGTTCACGCTTTAAATTGATTTCTTGTAATTGCATGCTTCCTTTAACCATACGAATAACTTTTAAAGTATCCTTATCTTGATTCTTCATAGCAGTTTTTAAATCATTTAAAATTCTCTCTCTCATATTTCCCTCCTATAGAAAAAGAACCAACTGGTTCCTAATTATATCTTTCTCTCTTTTCTCTTTTACGACTGTTAATAATAGCTTCTTTCTTAGCTTTTCTTCTCTTAACTCCAGGTTTCATATACCCTTCATTTCTCTCTCTAGCTGCTTTTAGGAGGCCGTCTTTAGCGTTCTTTTGCTTTAAATTACGTAAAGCAAATTCAACATTACCATTTTTTACGACTACTGTAGACATGATATCCCTCCCTTCTCGACTAGAAATATTATAGCACTTCCCTATAAATAATACAAGAAAAAACATAATTTATTAACAAAATACGACAAAAAGTATACAAATTTGTATACTTTTATTACATCATATCACTTAATTATTACTAATGGATCATAATTATTATTTTTATCACAATCACAAATTATAATCTTACTAATCAATTTTTTAAACATAACTATAAATAAAACAGCTTATAAAGTCTCAATTATTATCTTATTCTTTTAATTTCCCCCGAATTATCATCATTCTTTAGAGCTTTCTTCTCTTCTTTCTTTGTAATCATATTAGGTAAAACATTATGGGGAGAAAATTTTTTATCTCCTAATTTCTCGTTAATAAATTGAGTAATTTCATCATCATATAAAACATCATAACAGATAGTATCATCAGGTTGTTTCCACACTCCTGTAATCATAGTATGAAAATAAATATTGTTTCCACACTCTATAATTACAGGATCACCTATTTCATAATCAATTTCAGATGGCTTTTTCCCTTTAATTATTCCAGAAATATTAGAAGTGCCCACAAAACCACACCCTCCACTTGGAAGATCTACTCGATAGCTTATTTTTCTACTACGATATACACCTGGATATTTATCTACATTCCAAGCATTAGCATTAATACCCTTTTTTTCACCCTCACGTAGAAAATCAGTCATAATTCCAGAAATTTTTCCTAAATCACACAAATCGCCAATATCAGCAATACATTTTTCATAGTCACCGGGAATAAAGGCTATATAGCAATCAATTCTCTCTGCTCCATTATCAGAAGAAATATCAAATTTAAACTTTCCATCATTTCTCTCCTCATCAGATGAAATATCTAATTGAAGCTTTTCATCATTTTCAGATTTACCATTCTCTAACTTAGAATTTTTTATTATTTCTTCTTGTCCTAATTCTATTGCACGTACGATTGCATCCTTTGTTAATTCAACGCTGATAGGAGTATCAATATTAACACGATTATTTTCAAAAACTATTTTAATAATATGTTTTCCCGGTAATAAAGGTTTTTTGTTGTCTAGCATATTATCAAAGACCTCGTCTGATATTGCACGCAAATATCCAATAGTCCTCTCCAAATTACCAGTATTAGCATTTACATAAATACTAGTTTCAAAATTTTGATTACATGTAACTGTTATATAAATATCAATCATAAAATTCTCCTCCTTTTACAAAAATATAATCAAACAAAAAAATATTAAATTATAATACTATACTATATATACCATAAATTAATTTATAAATCAATAAATTATTTTTAAATACATAATTTATTAACAAAATAAGACAAAAAGTATACAAATGTATACTTTTTAATATTATTTTAAAACACCGGCAATTCTCAAAAGTTTTTGATTTGCAATTATATCCTCTTCATCACGATTTATACGTTGAGTATGATCAAACGGATTATAAGGATCAACACCATACATTTTTTGAAATTTTTCACGTTTTTCAAAATATAATTCATCTGGTTGCAAATTTAAAGGTGTAGCATCTATTTCAAACAATTTTATTATTTGAGAAACAATTTTTATAACCTCAGGATTACTAAAATCAATTCTCTTAATATCTCCATATAATATACACTGTAATATATATAAAGACTCAGGAACTGCTAAACTATAAGTCTCATCTTCACCTAAGGAATTACGACGATATTTATCTACTAATAAAAAATGACTAATCAATTTTAATTTAGATACATCGTCCATATTTCTTGCTTCATACAAAATACATGGATTAAAATTATCTGTTTTTCCAGCTAAATAATTTGAAATATATTTTTTTCTAAGTTCCACTTCATCAGATAATCGAAAAGAATGAAACCATTCAGAACCATTTGGAAAAGTATACTCAATATGATTTATTTCACCAGTACAACATTCAGATTTTTCTAATAAAAGCTTATTTTTTGCTTTAGACCAAAAAAATCCAACATCAAAAATACTAATCTCTTGTACTTTAAACTTTTTAATATCATCAGCCTTAGGACAAACCTTATAAATAGAAACTTCTTTAGGACTTTCATTACCAATTATATACATATAAAACCACCACTTTCTAAAAAGATTATAATAAAAAAACAGATAAAAATAAATAATTTTAAAACAAAAAGTATACAAATTCTATATAATTTTAATATTTCCTTTCTTCTTTTCTAATTCCTTCAAACTTTTTTCAGGCGTAGAAAAATTCTCAGGCAATGTTCCTCCTTGCTTCTTAATTGTATCTCTAATATCTTTTCCAACTTCATAATGAGCTATATTTGCTTCTTTATCTAACTTAATATTTTCATTTTTTAGTTTTTGCTCAGTTAGAGAAATTCTAAACAAATTTGCTATTAACTCATCACTACACATATTATCTAAAATATCTTCTCTATACCTTAAATTCTTTCTTTTTACAATATCATTAGCCGTTTCTCCATTATATAGTCCTTTATACCCTGAATTATGGAATCTATCAAAATTCTTAACTCCAGCATTTCTTGCAGCTATATTTAAAGAATAATTTCCTTTTCTAGTTAAATTTCTTTGATAAAATCTTTTCTCATCTTCCGTTAATGATTCATAATCTCTTTCCATCAACTCTTGCTTTCTAGTTTGAATAGCAAAATAAGTTTGAGCTAAAGCAATTACTTTCTTTCTAGAATCACCATTTTGTGCAATAAGATAACAAGCATATCTTGAAAGTTTATAATCAGTTATTTTTCTTTTACCTCCGTTTACATTTGTTGACAAT
>CAKJXT010000004.1 GCA_918219625.1 Bacilli bacterium | reverse complement strand
TTCAAAAACATTTGGAACAAAACTAGTAGTAGATAACATTTCAATTGAACTAGATAAACCAGGTATATTTGGGCTACTTGGAACAAATGGAGCTGGTAAATCAACAACAATAAGAATGTTACTTGGAATATTAAAAAAAGACAAAGGAACAATAACATGGAATGGACAAGAAGTGGATAGAAAGAAAGTAAACTTCGGATACCTACCAGAAGAAAGAGGAGTTTATCCTAAAGTTAAAATAATAGATCAACTAAAATACTTTGCCGAACTAAAAGGAATGGAAAAAGAAGACGCAATTAAATCAATAAATAAATGGGCAAAAGTATTAAAAGTAGAAGAATATATGGAAATGCCTGCAGAAAAACTATCAAAAGGAAATCAACAAAAAATACAATTCATGACATGTGTAATTCATGACCCTGAATTAATAGTATTAGATGAACCATTCTCAGGATTAGATCCAGTAAATACAGAAATACTAAAAAACATAATAATAGACTTAGTAAAAAAGAAAAAATACATAATAATGTCAGCGCATGAAATGCATACTATAGAAGAATTCTGTACAGACATACTAATACTAAATAAAGGTAAAACTGTATTAAAAGGGAATATAAAAGATATTAAAAAAACATATAAAGCAAATAGACTTGTAATAGAAACAGAAGAAGATATTACAAAAATAATAGAAAGTAAAAAACTAACAATAGAAAACTCACATGATAATTTATATATAATAAAAATAAATGAAGAAAAAGAAGGATATGACTTATTACAAAGTCTAGTAAAAGAAAAAATAAATATAGACAAATTCGAAATAATGAAACCAACATTAAATGATATATTTATTGAGAAAGTAGGTGCTAAAAATGCGTGATACACTTACGGTAGCAAAATTTACAGCAAAAGATATGATAAAAAGAAAATCATTCATAATCGCAACACTAATAATATTAGGAATGATTGTAGTAGGATTTAATATACCTAATATTATTAAAAAATTTAAAAAAGACAATGACAAAATAATTATAGTAGATAAAAGTGATATTTTTGAAGACAAAATAAAACTATTAGAAACAAAAAAAGAAATAATAACAGAAAAAATAGAAACAGAAGAAATAAAAAATCAAATAAAAAAAGGTAAAGTAGAATATGGAATTGTAATCGAAAAACAAAACAATGAAATTACATTTACATATGTATTAGAAAATGAAATGAGTAGTGGCCCTAACGAAGAATTCATAAATAAGATAACTACTTTATATAAAGATATTCAAATAGAAAAATTAGACCTAACAAAAGAAGAAAGAGAAAAAATAACACCAACATTTGATTTCAAAATAGACGCTGTAGATAGTGAAATAAAAGGTAATCCACTTGTAATGATGTTATCATCACTTGTACTATTCTATGCGGTATACTTCTGTGCTTTCCAAGTATCAAGTTCAATAACGACAGAAAAAACATCAAAAATAATAGAAACACTTGTAACATCAACTAGCCCAACAAATATTATTATAGGAAAAACACTAGGAGTAGGAATAATAGGAACATGCCAATTAGCAGCAATAATAATAACAATATTTATAAGCGCTAAATCATTCCTAGATCCCAAAATATTAGAAATGGCACTTGATACATCATCATTAACACTATCATTAGGACTATTAACACTATTATATTTTATTCTAGGATATCTAGCATTCGCACTATTATATGCATTAACAGGTTCTACAGTTAGTAAGCCAGAAGATGTACAAACGGCAAATCAACCAATAACAATATTGACAATGGTAGGGTTTTATTTAGCATACTTCTCAATGATGAATCCATCTAGTGAACTAAATAAATTAGCAGCGCTTCTACCAATATCATCACCATTCTGTATGCCATTTAGAATAATGATGGGTGCTGCAACAACAAGCGAAATACTATTATCATTAGGAATATTAGTTATAACAATAATAGTAGTCGCTAATATCGCAATAAAAATATACAAAAACGCTATATTGAACTATGGAAAATCAACAATAAAAGACTTAATAAAAATGTATAAACAAAAATAAGGAGAAATATGGAAAAGATTGTAAAAGGATTTATAGGATTATTTGGAGGACTAGCAACCACTGTATTAGGAAAAGAAATATTAGTATTTATAATTTCACTTATGCCAATATTGGAATTAAGAGGTGGACTTTTAGCGGCAAGTCTATTAGGACTTGACCCAATACCTAGTTACATAATATCAGTAATCGGAAATGTTATCCCAATACCATTTATACTATGGTTCATGGGAACAATCCTTAAATGGATGAAAAAAAGAAAAAGACTAAAAAAAATAGCTAATTGGATAGATAAAAAAGTAGAAAAAAATAGAAGCAAAATAGAAGCATTTGGTTTCTGGGGATTAGTATTATTTGTAGGAATACCACTTCCAGGAACAGGAGCATGGACTGGATGCTTAGTAGCATCAGTACTTGAAATGGATAAGAAAAAATCATTCATAGCAGCAATGATAGGAGTATTCATGGCAAGTCTAATAATGATGATAATATCATTCGGACTATTAAGAGGAATAATAAATTAAGTACTTTACTAAAAGTGCTTTTTTTGATAAAATAAAATACAGAATAGAGGGATGTTATGAAAAATAAAAAAGGGTTTACACTGATAGAACTATTAGCAATCATAGTAATTTTAGCAATCATAGCTGTAATAACAGTACCAATTATTTTGGGAATAATAGATGATTCAAAACAAAATGCAGCAGTAGCGTCAGCATATGGATTTAAAGACGCAGTAGAAAAAAACTATGTAAAAAAGTTACTAACAAGCAATGAACAAGATTTAAATGGGACATACACAATAACAAACGGAAAACTAGGAAATACAGATTTACCTATATCCGGAGCAAAACCATCTAATGGTTCATTAACATATGATAATAATAAATTAGTAAGCGGATGTTTAACAATAGATGGATATAAAGTACAATATCAAAACGATAAGTTCACAGCAACTAAAGGAGACTGTAATGCTGCATTGGTGTGTGGTGTGAACGAACATATTGTTAATGAATTTAACGGTTATGAAAAAAATTTGAATGCAATTTCAAATACATGCGAAACATATTTTAAAATTATGGATCCCGATAGCCTATTTTTTATTAATGACTCGGATATAATAAAATACTGCAACGGAAAAAAAATTCTAAGCGATTTTCCTCTTGAGTCATATGATCAATTAATAAATAATAACATATTAATTGATCATCAGGTAGATTATGAAGTGGATGTTAATGCATGTATAACATTTGTTGCTCAAAATTGTGAATCTGATGATTCAGAATGTTTGGAATCTGGTGAGTATTGGTGCAATAACATGTTGTATGATATAAATGATGATATACAAGAAAATATATGGGATTTAAATAAATTGAAATTATATGGAATAGTGAAAAACGATGGTAGCTTAAACAAAGGAGCAACATCTAATACATGTACAATTGTAACAAGCCTAGATAATGAATGTACTGACACAGAATGCATAGAAGAGGCAAATAGTTATTGTAATAGTAATAACTTTAGTGATTATATTGATAATTTAATTGACAAACATAATGATGAGTTCATGCTAAACGATTATGTTAATCTGGGAATAATTAATGAAAATATAACAAAAAGTTGCGCCACGACATCGTATGTATATGTTGATTCGGATTTTGATAAACAAGTAGAAAGATTAACATTACCAGAAGATAATAAGATTTATGTAATGATTACAGATAAAATTTATGCGTGTGGTAAAGAAGATAGTGATATTATTTGCTTATCAAATGATTATAGAAATAATATTGATATGATAAACGATAAACTTAATTGCGGATTGACAAGCGAAACCATACAAAATGATTTTGATTGTTCTGGTGATAATCTTATTATAAGTCAAAAATTAAAATCATCAAAAATATATATTTATTTATCTAGTTACACTGATGATGCTGTTTGTGCATTAGTTATGGATAATAATTTAAATATAATTGAATATGAATGTTCTAATGATAAATAATATAAAACTTTTTATTAAAAGTTAACATTAATTGTTAGCTTTTTTTGTAATATTATGTCAAATATAAAAATATAATAATTGTAATTGAAAAAAAGATTGACATATGACACCCTGTCATAATATAATTGATATGTTGTCATAAAAAGGAGGATACAAATGTTACAATTAAAAAATATAAAAAAGAGTTATAAAACTGGAGATTTTATACAACATGCATTAAAAGGAATAAATTTAGAATTTAGAAAAAATGAATTCGTAGCGATACTAGGACCAAGTGGTAGTGGTAAAACAACACTATTAAATATAATAGGTGGACTAGATAGATACGATACTGGAGACTTAATAATAAATGGAAAATCCACAAAAAAATTCAAACAAAAAGATTGGGATGCTTATAGAAATAATAGTATTGGATTTATATTCCAAAGTTATAACTTAATAAGTCATATAAGTGTTATAGAAAACGTTGAAATGGGAATGACCCTAAGTGGTATGAACACTAAAAAAAGACATAAAAAAGCATTAGAACTATTAAAAAAAGTAGGACTAAAAGATCATGCTCATAAAAAGCCAAATCAACTATCAGGTGGACAAATGCAAAGAGTAGCAATCGCAAGAGCCCTAGCTAACGATCCTGATATAATTCTTGCTGATGAACCAACTGGAGCGCTTGATACAAAAACAAGTAACCAAATAATGGAATTAATTACAGAAATTGCTAAAGACAAACTAGTTATAATGGTAACACATAATCCAGAACTTGCTAATGTATATGCAAATAGAATAGTTGAATTTAGAGATGGAGAACTAATAGACGATTCAAATCCATTAAATAATGAAAAGGAAGAAAATACCTATAACATAAAAAAAACATCAATGAATTATTTAACAGCTCTAAAACTATCATTCAATAACATCAAAACAAAAAAAGGAAGAACACTTATAACAGCGTTCGCATCAAGTATAGG
>CAKJXT010000003.1 GCA_918219625.1 Bacilli bacterium | reverse complement strand
TATAATTGGTGATTTTATGGAACAAACAAATAGAAGTGAATTAAGAAAAAAAATAATGACAATACTATATCAAATAAGTATATATGAACAAAACAAAATAGAATACGATACAGACAAAGTAATAAAAGAAGTATCAGAAATAGAAAATGAATTTATAAAAGACACTGTATATGGCGTTATTACATATAAAAACGAAATAGATGAATTAGCTAATAAACACTTAAAAGATTGGACAATAGATAGACTAGGAAATACTGATGGAGCCATATTAAGAATAGGTATATATGAATTAGTATACTCAGATACTCCAGCAGTAGTCGCTATAAATGAAGCAATTGAACTAGCTAAACTCTATAGCGATGATGATGTAAGAAAAATGATAAATGCTACGCTAGATAAAATCTATCATGAAAGAGAAGACAATGAATAAAGATAAATATCTAACAGTAGGAGCCTTAACTAGATACATAAAATATAAAATAGATAATGATGAACACTTAAAAACAGTTTTTCTAAAAGGTGAAATATCAAACTTTAAAATGCACTCTACAGGGCATATGTACTTTTCAATAAAAGATGAAACAAGTAAAATAAATGCAATAATGTTTTCTAGAGACGCAAAAAATGTAACATTTGAGCCAAAAGAAGGAACTAAAGTACTAGTTGTAGGAAGAATCAGTGTATATGAGCAAACTGGTAACTACCAAATATATGTATCAGAAATGATAGAAGATGGTGTAGGTAATTTATATATAGCTTTCGAAAAATTAAAAGAAAAATTGTCAAAAGAAGGGCTATTCGATGATAAATATAAGAAAAAAATACCAAAAATGCCTAAAAAAATAGGAATAATTACCGCACCAACAGGAGCAGCAATAAAAGATATATTATCAACTATAAAAAGAAGATATCCAATATGCGAAACAATATTATTTCCAAGTCTAGTACAAGGAGATAATGCTAAAGAAGATATAGTAAAAAACTTAAAAATCGCAAATACATATGACTTAGATGTAATAATACTAGGTAGAGGTGGAGGATCAATAGAAGACCTTTGGCCATTTAATGAAGAGATAGTCGCAAGAGAAATATTTGCTTCTAAAATACCAATAATAAGCGCTGTAGGACACGAAGTAGACTTTACAATAGCTGACTTTGTAGCAGACCTGAGAGCTCCAACGCCAACAGGAGCAGCAGAAATGGCAGTACCTAATATGATAGATATAATAAATCATATTAAGCAATTAACAATAAGACTAAATGAAAGTTTAAATAAAAAAATAAAACTAGAAAAAATAAATCTAGAAAAATCAAAAAACTCAATTGTAATTAAAAATCCAATGATTATGATTGATAATAAAAAACAAAAAATTGATCTAATTAAAGAATCAGTAATACGTATACTAAACTTAAAACTAGAAAATAATAAAAATAAACTAGAAAAACTAAAACAAAACTATATATTAAATAATCCAGAAGTAATATATAAAGAAAAACAAAATAAGCTATTAAACTTAATAGAAAAATTAGAACTAGTAAATCCACTAGGAGTACTAAAAAGAGGATACTCAATAACTAAACAAGATAATAAAGTAATTACAAAAATAAAAGATATCAAAAAAACAAAACCATTAATAATAAAACTACAAGATGGAGAAATAGAAACAGAAATAAAAAACATAAAGGAGGATTAAAATGGCAAAAGAGCAATCATTTGAAGAAAATATAAAAGAACTAGAAACAATAATTGAAGAACTAGAAAAAGGAGAAATAGACCTAGACTCATCAATTGAAAAATACACAAAAGCAATGAAACTAATATCTACTTGTGAAAAGAAATTAAATGAAGTAGAAGAAAAAGTAAATAAAATACTAAATGACGGAAAACTAGAAGATTTTTCTATTGAAGAAAAGGAATAGGAATATTTATGCCAGTACTCAGTAGAGAAGATAATAGGAAATTATTTGAATCAAATTTACCAGAAGAATTAAAACATCAAATAGCAAGCTTTAATGAACTAATTATAACCTTTTTAAAAGAAACATTCAAAGACTATGAAGGATTTGAAAAAATATGTAATGAAATAATAGAAAGACTAAAAATAACAGAATATAAAATAAGTGATAAAATAAATTCAAAAGCAAGTTTTGAATACAACGATACAACAAAAAAATATAAATTTATTATAAACGGAAGTACAATCGACATGTACTCATCAGAGGAAGGACTAATAGGAATATATTTTCATGAGTTCTTCCATTTAATATCTAATACATTAAAAGCAAAAATAGGAACTAGAATGGAAGAAGGAATGGCTGATTTATTTAGCGACATGTTAGTCGATTATTTTAATCGAACATTTGCTAAAAAAGAAATATTAAAGCCAAAAGACTCCAATTACGAAATTCCTGCTTCTATAGTAAGAAGCGCAATAATATCAACCAACCCAGAAGATTTACTATGGCAATACCTTACAGATATAAACAAATTAAAAGAAACATACAAAAACACATTTGGGCTTGAAGCCTCAGATCTAATATTCATGATTGAAGAAAAAATCGGCAACAGCAAATATATTAATGAGCAAGAAGAAAGATATATAAGTGAAGCAATAAAAAAAATAAAAGTTTCCAGTTTACCTTCAATATGTATAATGCGCAATACTATCATAGGAAAAATAATATGTGAAAAAATAGAAAAGTCCGGATTAAGTGAAGAACAAGTAAAGAAACAATTTCCTAACATACCAGAAATGTTTTTTAAAGATAACAAATTCATATTTTCTGACATAAATAAAAGAAGAATAGCAATAATAAATAATGACTCGCTTGATGAAAAATCACTAAATGAATTATTGAATTTTTTCCTAGCAGAATTTGATACAGTAGCAAAAGACCCAAATAAAAAAATAGGAATATATAATAACTATACGATTGATTTAATGTTATACCTATTAAACCATTCAAAATGCTATAATGTCGAATCAGTCGTTTTAGTACCAATCTTCTATGCATATAATCTTATATATAATGGTTCAAATTATAATGAACAAGGTGTTTTAGATATATTAAAATTAATAGGTTTCAATGAAACATTACAAAGTGAACTTTATAAGACAATAACATCAAAAGCAAAAACAACATACGAAGCATTTAAGCAAATATCCAAAGAAGAAGCGTATCAAAAAATAAGAAGTATAATTTCTAGAGAATTTAAAAGTAATATAAAAATCCAAGCATTCCAAGAGCAATTAAAAACAAACAGAATAGCACATCAAAAGCATTTAAATAAATTAATAGAAAATATACAAAACCTAAAAATAGAAAATATATATACACCAACCAGTTTACTTCGTGAATTCATATCTCAATTCATAAAAGAAAGAAGTAAAAATATAAAATTAAGTATTCAATCATTTGATAAAGTTAAACAAACAATAGATAGTATAATAAAACAACTAGAAATCACATGTGAAATGGATGTATCATCATTAATTTTGCATGAATGGAATCCAGAAAATGTATCTATAATAGATGTTATAGAAATAGTATCACATTTCGGATTGCCAGATAGATGTACAGGAGATTATTTTGATGATATAAAAATAAGAGGAATATCAGAATTAGAAAAAAATATAAACGTAGAAAGTGCAATACGCTACATTAATGCAGTAAACACTCCTAAATATCAAGATGCAAGCTCATTCAATTTAATTGAGTGGATGCAAAATTTCGATTATACCGAATCAACAAAGCAAATAAAACAAATTATGAAATCATTCGTCATTAAAGAATTAAGAAGTGGTAACAAGACATTAAAAGAAAAAGTAGATGCAGAAGACAGAAATCTATTGTATTTTTGCAAAGATATGTCAGGAGATGCAATCAAGGAAACTGATAAAGATATATTAAAAAAAGTATTTGGAAAAGAAACTACAGTAGAATCATATAGCTTTCTTTTTGAATCCGAATTTCAAATTGAAACATATAACGCATTAAAAGAAAACCCACACTTAGCAGCAATGTATATTAGTCATTATTTACCAAATGGAAGTCCTGGTTTTGTGGTAAATCTTACATGCGCAATAGATGATTTCAATCAAAATGAGAATGCTTTCTTAAAAAATGAATACAAAACTCAAGTTCAAGAAATAATAAAAAAAATATTAAGTAACGACTACGACCCTGGCAAAGATAATTTATATGGTTCATGTATAGATTATGAATTGAAACTGTTAAAGCAAGATTTAAATAATATAGTCGATAACGAAACCAAAACTAAACTAATATCAAAAGTAATTAACATATGCAATATCAAAATTCCAATACTTTTAAATCCCGAAACAGAAACTTATCAACAAAAAACTGAACTGTTAGAAAGAATAAAAAAAGGTATAGAAGAAGTAATAAGTCAAACACAAAATCAAATAGTGAAAGTAGAACTAGAAAAGACACTAGAAAACTTAAAATCTTATAGTTTTGAAGGAGCAACAAAATAAGAAGAAAATGCCTAATATGGCATCTTTTTTCATATATAAGATATATATTTAAGTAAATAATAATAATGTAGTTTGCCAAAAAGGAGTTGTTGTTAGTGTTAAAAAAATTAAAAATAAAACTTTTAATACTCCTAACATCCTTTATTATGCCCATTTCTATATTAGCTTATTCTGATTATATAATACCCGGTGGAGAAAACATAGGAATAGAAATTAAATCAAAAGGCGTAATGGTTGTTGGACTATATGAAATAAATGGAAAATATTTAACATCAGACTTAAAAGTAGGAGACTTAATAACAAAAATAAATGACCAAAAAGTTGAAACAATAGATGATATGACAAAAATAATAGGTAGTTCAAATGAATCAATAAAAATAAACTATATAAGAAATAATAAAGAAGAAACAACAACATTAAATCTAGTAAAAGATGAAAACAACATCTATAAAACAGGTCTATATGTAAAAGATGAAATAAAAGGAATTGGAACACTAACATTTATAGACCCAAGCACTAAACTTTTTGGAGCATTAGGACATGAAATAATAGAAAAATCAACAGGTAAAATCCTAGAAGTAAAAGACGGAAAAATATATAATTCTAAAGTTACAAATATAGATCCAAGTAGAGATGGAAATCCAGGAGAAAAAAACGCAGTATTTAAAGATGAAATAGGAAAAATAAAAGAAAATACAAACAAAGGAATATTCGGAGAATATAAAGAAAAACTTCCAGAAAAGAAAAAATATAAAGTAGCAACCCAAAATGAAATAAAAACAGGAGAAGCAAAAATACTAACAGTTTTAAATGATGAAGAAGTAAAAGAATATAAAATAGAAATATTAAAAATCTCCGATAAAAATGAAAAAACAAAAAATTTACTATTTGAAATAACAGATAAAGAATTACTTGAAACTACTGGAGGAATAGTTCAAGGAATGAGTGGTTCACCAATAATACAAGATGACTTTATAATAGGCGCAGTAACACATGTAGTTGTAGATTCACCTACAAAAGGATACGGAATATTTATAACAAATATGTTAGAAGAAGCTGAAAATTAGCTTCTTCTTTTAAAAGTATTGATTTATTTAAAAAATAAGTGCTAAAATAAACATAAAGAACAAAAAGAAAAAATATGAATAAAATAGAATAGGTGAATAAAATGGAAAGTATATTTAAAGGTTCAGGAGTAGCGCTCGTAACTCCATTTGATAAAGATGGCGAAGTGGATTACAAAAACTTAAAAGAATTAATCGACTTTCAAATTGAAAATAAAACAGATGCAATAATTATATGTGGAACAACAGGAGAATCAGCAACTCTATCAGAAAAAGAACATAAAAAAGTAATAGAAGAATGCATGTCTCACGTAAACGGAAGAATACCAGTTATAGCTGGAACTGGTTCAAACTCAACAAAAACAGCTATAGAACTTTCAAAAGAAGCAGAAGGAATTGCAGTAGATGGATTATTAGTTGTAACACCATACTATAATAAACCAACTCAAGAAGGATTATTTGAGCACTACACAGCAATAGCTAAAGAAACAAGTATTCCAATAATACTATATAATGTTCCAGGAAGAACTAGCGTAAATCTATTACCAGAAACAGTAAAAAAGATAGTAGAAGCAAACCCAAATGTAATTGCTATTAAAGAAGCATCAGGAAATCTAGAACAAGTAGAAGCATTAAAAGAAATAAAAGAAAAATTAAATAGAAAGTTCGATATATATTCAGGAAATGATGACCAAACAGTAGATATACTAGAACTAGGTGGAATAGGAGTTATATCCGTTTTAGCTAATATAATGCCAGAAGAAACACATAACATGGTAATAGACTATTTAAACGGAAATAAAGAACAAAGTAGAGAACAGCAAAAAAAACTGTTAAGTCTTATAAAAGCACTTTTCTCAAAAACAAATCCAATACCTGTTAAAAAAGCTTTAGAGTATATGGGGAAAACAGATGGAACACTAAGATTACCATTAACAGAATTACCAGAAGAACAAACAAAACAATTAATAAAAGAAATGAAAAGGAATGGAATAATTTAACCGTTTCTTTTTAAATGTTTTTTAACCTTAAAATAATCATAAACAGTAACAAATATAATATTAGAACTAGTAGCTAATACAAGTCCCCACATACCAATATGAATACTACAACCGATAATTAAAACAATACTTCTTATAATCATTCCAAACAATGTTCCCATCATAGAATCCTTTGCGCACCCCATAGCCTGTAAACTACTACTAATAGGAGACTGAATATAATGAAGTAAACAAATAATAGACATAATTCTAATATAAGGAATGCCCAAATTAGTATTATATATAAATTTAAGAGGAATGTGAGGAATAAATAAAAATATAAAAGTACAAGGAATACCAATTAATAAAGAAAAAAATATTCCTTGTTTTATTTTCTTTTTTGTAAAACTATAATTACCATGAGAATAATTATAACTAATAACAGGAATAATAGACTGACTAATAGCTAAAGTAAAAAACGATGGAAGAAGAACTAACGGCATAACATATCCATTAATAATACCATACTCATTAATAATAAAACTATTAGAATAACCACTATTAAGTAAAAAGAAAGTCATAATAATAGGCTCAAAAAAATATCCGATATTTCCTATTAATCTACTACCTGTAGTAGGTAAACTAATACCAAGTATATCTTTAACATTATTCTTATCAATTACTAAATCAGACTTTTTAATCTTAAAATTACGAGGTAAAAAGAAAAACAAAACAAAAATGCTCGTTAGCTCGCTAAAAATATTAGATAAAACTATAAAAGCAATCGCATACTCAATACCTTTATTTAAAAATATAGGAACACCTAAGAATATAATAATAAGTCTTACTAAATCCTCAGTAACATTAGAAATGACATGTGGAATCATCTTTTGTTTTCCAAAAAAATAACCTCTTAAAATACTAGAAATACTAATAAAAGGAAGAACAAAACCAATACACATAATTCCATACCTAATACGAGGTTCATGTAATAAATTATTAGAAATAAAACCACTAAATAGTAATAAAAATATAAGAATTAAAATATTAATAAAAACTGTAATAGGAAAACATAAAAAAACAACATTCTTATTATTGCGATTATCCTCAGAAACTAGCTTAGAAACAGATACAGGAAGACCTAAAGAAGCAAGAGAAATAAGTAACATAAAAGTAGGACTTACTAACATATACATTCCTATACCACTAGTACCCAAAAGTCTAGTCATAACAATCTTAATAAACATCCCAATAATCTTTGTAATAAACCCGCCAATAATTAAAATAAAAGTAGACTTAACAAAATTACTCTTCATAGTTCCTCCTATGTAAAAATATATGCAATAAATCTTTAAAAATAATTAATTTTAGTTTATAATATGTATATCGGAGGTGTTAAAATGATTGAATTTAATAATTTATTAGAACTAAAAGAACGTATAACACCAGCACTTACTACAAAAGTAAAAGAAATAAATAGTTACGTAACAGAAGAAGATATATGGAACTACTTAAAAATAAAATGGAAAAAAAGTACAAACCTAACTTTATATGATATAATTAATGATATAATAAATTTAAAAAAACAAGATATAGAAGAATATGCAAGGAGTGAAGAAAATGACAAAGACTAATGAAAATATAAATATAGATTCGCTTTTAGACAAAGTAAAAACATATAATAAAAATAAAGATCAACTAAAAATGATACAAAAAGCATACAATCTAGCAAGTGAAAAACACGAAGGTCAATTTAGAAAAAGTGGAGAAGCATATATAATTCACCCACTTAATGTCGCGTATATTCTAACAGATATTAAAGCAGACTACGAAACAATATGCGCAGCCTTATTACACGATACAATAGAAGATACAGATGTAACACTAGATGACTTAGAAAAAGAATTCACTCATACAGTAAGAATACTAGTAGATGGTGTAACAAAAATAAATAAATTAGATTTAGGAGCAGATAAAGACGCAGAAATCGCAACGCAAAGAAAAATACTAGTTGGAATGACTGAAGATGTTAGAGTCATAATACTAAAAATGGCAGATAGACTACATAATCTAAGAACGTTATGGGCATTACAACCACATAGGCAAAAATATAACGCAAAAGAAACACTAGATATATTAGTACCTATCGCGCATAGACTAGGTATGTATAAAATAAAAAGTGAGCTAGAAGACTTATCACTTAGATACTATAAACCAGATATATATTTTGGAATAGTAGAAGCACTAAATAAAACCAAAATAGAAAGAGACGCAATAGTAAACGATATGCTTAAAAGTGTGTCAGATTTATTAAAACAAAATGGTATAAAGCATGAAATAAAAGGAAGAGCTAAATCAATATATAGTATCTATAAAAAAATGGATAAAGGAAAAAGTTTTAATGATATATATGATTTAAATGCCTTAAGAATATTCGTAAAAACAGTACCAGAATGTTATCAAGCACTAGGAATAGTCCATTCAAAATACACACCAAAACCAAAAAGATTTAAAGACTATGTCGCAATGCCAAAAAGTAATGGATATCAATCATTGCACACAACAGTATTCGGAAAAAATGGATATCTATTTGAAATACAAATTAGAACATATGAAATGGATCAAGTGGCAGAAAACGGTATTGCTTCCCACTGGTCATATAAAGAAGGACTAAAAACTCAAACAAAAGACCTAATGGAACAAAAACTTGAACTATTCAAAAATATAATGGAACTACAAGAAGAAAACGACGAACACTTCGTAGAAACAGTAAAACAAGATTTATTTGAAAATACAATATATGTATTCACTCCAAATGGAAAGATAATAGAACTTCCACAAGGTTCAACACCAATAGACTTCGCATATAGAGTACATACAGATATCGGAAACACAATGGTAGGAGCGATGGTAAACGATACAATTGTACCACTTACTTATGAATTAAAAACAAATGATATAGTAAAAATAAACACAAGTAAAAAATCAACACCATCAAGAGAATGGGTAAATATTGCTAAAACTACCCAAGCAAAAAATAAAATTAAAAACTACTTCAACAAAATAGAAAAAGATGAATCAAGAAAAAAGGGTGAAGAAATCTTAAAAGACGAATTAAGGAGAAAAAAGATTAGTCTAACAAGTTTCTTAACTGATGAAAATATACAAAAAATATTAAACAGCTATAAACTTAAAAACCTAGACGACTTATATATTAATATAGGAAATAACAAACAACTAGTAAGTCCAATGATTAATATAGTAATAAAAGAAGAAAAAACAAAAGAAGAAGTTGTACTAGATAAAATACAAAATAAAACAGTAAAAGAAATAAATACAAAGCAAGATATTATTGTAGAAGGAATAGATAATATTAAAGTATCAATCGCCTCATGCTGTAATCCAGTTCCAGGAGAAAATATCCTAGGATATATAACAAAAGGAAATGGAATATCAATACATAGAGAAACATGCCCTAATGTTAGAAATATAGAAGAAAGAATAATAAATGTACACTGGAACAGTGAAACTACAAAAAGATATCCAACAGAATTACTCATAACAGCAAACAAAACAGATAATATACTAGTAAATATAATAGCTAAAACAACAAATAATAACATAATCGTAAGTAGTATAAATACATTAAGTGAAAACTCAAGATATAAAATATCAATACTAGTAGAAAATATAGAATCACTAAATAAATTCATAAATGACCTAAACTCAATAACAGATATTCAATCAATAGAAAGGTTAATAAAATGAAAACTGTAATAACAAGAGTAAATAGTGCAAGTGTTAAAGTAGATAATAAATTAGTATCAGAAATAAATAATGGATTACTAGTATTAGTAGGATTTACTGAAAATGATAATGAAGAAAAAATAGACTACATGATAAATAAAATAACAAACTTAAGAGTATTTGATGATGAATCAGGAATAATGAATAAATCGATAAAAGATGTAAATGGAGAAATATTAAGCGTATCACAATTTACTCTATATGGAGATGCATCAAAAGGAAATCGCCCAAATTATATAAAAGCACTTAAAGGCGAAGAAGCAATAAAACTATATGATTTATTCAATAAAAAATTAAATGAAACAATTAAAACTAAAACAGGTATATTCGGTGCAGACATGAAAGTAGAAAGCATTAACGATGGACCTGTAACAATAATAATAGAAAAGTAAGAGTTAAAACAAATTAACTCTTTTTTTTTATTTAAAAAAATTGTATAATTATATTATGATAGGAGTGAAATAATGATAGGTAGTATTATAGGAATAGAGGAAAATACAGTATTAATAAATTTAAGCATTGATCTAAATAAAATTCAAAGTTTAATAGGATTAATGGTAATAATGGAAGATCAAGAAAAAAAGATTATAGGAGAAATCGCAAATATTAAAAATAATATCGCATACGTTAATCTCCTAGGAGAAATAAGAAACGATAAATTTGTAAGCGGAGTAATTAATAAGCCAAGTTTTTCATCAGTTATAAAACTAATTTCAAAAGAAAAAATACCAATGATTATAAGCACAGACGATTTTAAAGAAAATGAGCATCTATATTTAGGAACAAGTCCAATATACGAAGGAGTAAAAATAAATGTAGATGTAAATAGCTTCTTTAGTAATCACTTTGCAATATTTGGTTCAACTGGATCAGGAAAATCATGTAGTGTAGCAAGAATACTACAAAACTTATATTCAAAGCCAACATATATTCCATATAGATCAAGCGTATTTATTTTCGATGCATACGGTGAATATCATACCGCATTTGAAAATCTACACAATATTGTTCCAGAAATAAGTTTTAAATACTATACAACAAACACAGATGAAGATAAAAATAAAATATTAAGAATACCTGTATGGCTATTAGATGTTGATGATATAGCATTACTCTTAGAATGTGAAAAGCAAAGTCAATTACCAATAATTGAAAAAGCATTAAAACTAGTAACAGTATTTGCAAGAGATGAAAAAGATGTAATAAAACACAAAAACGATATTATAGCACGAGCAATGTTAGATATATTCACAAGTGGAAAAAATCCAGCTCAAATAAGAGACCAAATATTTTCAATACTATCATGCTACAATACAAGTGAATTAAACTTAGAAACAAAAATATTTCAGCCAGGATATACACGACCATTAAAGCAATGTCTTCTTATAGATGCATCAGGAAAAATAAGAGACATGGAATTAATAATTGAATTCATACAAAAATTCTTGGATGACACATTAGAATTATCGCTACCTGACGGAACATTTAAATATACTCTAGATGATTTAAAAAATGCGCTAGATTTTGCGCTTATAAGTGAAGGGGTTTTAAAAAGCGAAAAAGTATTTGATGAATATAATGTACTTAAAGTAAGACTACATTCATTAGCGTCTGGAGAATATAAAGAATATTTTAATTATGAAAATTTTATATCAAAAGAACAATATATAAAAGAATTACTTTCGGCGCCCAATGATAGAAAAGCTCAAATAATAAATTTCAACATAAACTATGTTGACGATAGATTCGCAAAAACAATTACAAAAATTTATTCAAAATTACTGTTTAATTATTCAAAAGAACTCAAAAATAGAGCATCTATTCCATTCCATATAATACTAGAAGAAGCACACAGATATGTACAAAATGATAATGATATAAACTTATTAGGATATAACATATTTGACAGAATAACAAAAGAAGGAAGAAAATACGGAGTATTATTAGGATTAATATCACAAAGACCATCAGAGCTATCAGATACCTCGATATCTCAATGCAGCAATTTCCTAATATTTAAAATCCTTCACCCAATAGACATGAACTATGTAAAAGAAATGGTTCCTAGTATAACTGATGAAATAATGAAAAAACTAAAAACATTACAAGCAGGAAACTGTATAGCTTTTGGATCAGGATTTAAAGTACCAGTATTTATAAAATTTGATATGCCTAATCCTGCACCATCAAGCAATAGTTGTGATATAAAGAAGACATGGTTTATAGAAAAAAAATAAGGAGGAAAAATGAAAAAAGGATTCACACTCATTGAACTTCTAGCAGTTATAATAATAATAGGTATAATTGCTGTAATAACAATCCCAAAAGTAAATGATTCATTAGAAAATTCAAAAAAAGCTTCAGCTCAAACATCAGCATTCGGTTATAAAAAAGCAGTAGAGCAATACATCTTAGACCAACAAATAAATAAAAACAAAATACATCTCCAAGGAGAATATAACATAAATAATGACGGAAATATATACAATGAAAATGGAGAATATAATATAGAATACGATGGAAAAAAACCAAAAAACGGTGTATTAGTATATAATGAAAATGAACTGGTTTCAGGATGCATAACAATAGATAAATATAAAGTTGAAATAGAAAATGGAGAAGTAACATCTTCTATAAAAGGAACATGTCAATATACTAGAATATTAACAAGAATTGAAAAATTGCCTCAACAATCAGCAAGTTATATCACCGCAGTAGAGGGATTAAATAAGACAGAGTCTGGAATATATGGTATAAGTGAATTAAATAGTCAAATAACTTACGAAGGGGAAAAACCTACAGATGGTTGGGTATCATTAGTATATGATGCAACAAATGGGAACTGGGTATGGAAATATTCAATAAAATATAGAGAAAATGAAGTTATATCATATGATGGAACAAATCAAACAACATCTACACAAATAGTAAATCCACCAATTATAATATTAAT
>CAKJXT010000002.1 GCA_918219625.1 Bacilli bacterium | reverse complement strand
TTTATTAGTTCTATTTCTTCGTCTGTAATTCCTACTAATTCTTGATGTTCTGATATTACATTGTTTACAAATTCTTTTAGTTCATCACTGTTTATATAAGTATTATTTTCATTGTATAGAATATTGTTATAAAGTGCTTTTGCATTTTCTTTAATATAATTACTTAATTCTTCACTTTCAATTATTTCTTGTAAAATTTCAGGATTAATTTGATTTTCTAGTTTCTCATATTCTTTTGTTTCTATTATTTCATTTTCTATATTTATATTATCTATAATTTTATTTATATCTTTTTTTGTTATTCCTCTACTTAAATTGAATTGTATCATTAAGAATATTTCTGATATAAATAATACTATAGCTAATATAAAACTGAATAGATATTTTATTATTTTATTTTCCATATTACCACCATTATTATTTTATCATTTATGGTATTTCTTTTCAATTTATTTTAATATAAATTTCATAATAAATTATTGACATAAGTATATATATAATGTAAAATATTAAACGTAGCGTTGGAGTTGTACTCAAGAGGCTGAAGAGGCGCCCCTGCTAAGGGTGTAGGTCGGGTAACTGGCGCGAGGGTTCAAATCCCTCCAACTCCGCCATTAAGAAAACAAACCTAGATTTCTCTAGGTTTTTTTATTCTAAAAATTCAATTATTTCATTTGTTATTTCTTGTTTTTTTTCACTTCTAAATACATCGTGTGTTACTCCATCACATATTAGAATATTTTTATTTTCTGATGGAATTGTATTATATATATAGTCTGCTGTTTCTAGTGGTACTAATGCATCATTATTTCCTTGGATTATTAGTGTTGGAATGTGTATTTCTTTTAAATTATGTTCATTGTTTTTTACTAGGTTTGCAAATTCTTTTACTGCGTGTATTGGCATTTTTAAGAATCGTGTTATTATTTCATCTTTTGAGTAGTCTTTCATAATTTTTGGTGTGTTTTTTAATGTATCTATTATATTAAAGTTTTCTTCTTTGTATCCAGAGAATCTAAATGCTGCTGCTACTAGGACTATTTTTTTTACTTCTTTATATTTATTTGCTAAATGAGTGGCTATTACTCCTCCCATCGAGTGTCCTATTATATAAATTGTCTTATAATTGTTTTCTATTAAAAATTCTATCATATTTTCTGATGCTTTTATCCAATCGTTTTCTTTCATATTTGGTTTAAATAAGCCATCATGTCCTGGTAGAGTAAATGCATATGTATCATATTCTCTAATTAGTTCAAGTCTATGTTGAAGATATTCTTCATCATATGTTCCTCCTGCGAATCCATGTATTATTAATATTGCTTTTCTAAATCTCATTATATCACCTGGAGTTATTATATCATATTTCTTTTTATATTTCTAATTCTATCTTATATATTTTCGCCCATATGTCAAATTGATATAAAAAAGCAAGTAATTGTGGTCCTGTCATTAATTGTCCAAACCATGGTTCTTTGAAACTTTCTCCCTTTGTTTCTATTAGTTCTTTTAGTTTATTTTCATCAAATATCTTGTATAGTATTGAGTTTTTGTTTTTTAATCTTTTCTTTAACATTTTTGTTATTATGTTTTTATATTTTGGATTATGAGTTTTAGGATATGGATTCTTTTTTCTATTTATTATTTCTTCTGGTAGTAGTTCTTTAAAAGCTTCTCTTAATAGTCCTTTTTCTTGGTTATTATGAAATTTATATTTCCATGGTAGATTCCATAGATATTCTATTAGTTTTGTATCGGCGAATGGTACTCTTGCTTCTAGGCTTGCTCGCATTGTCATTCTATCTTTTCTTTCTAATAATGTTGTCATAAAGTATGTCATGTTTAAGTAGAATAGTTTTTTATATTTATATTCTTCCTTATTTCTTGTTTTTGGTACTTCTTTTATTATATTTTCATATTGAGTTTTTAAGAATTCTTTTAGGTTTAGTTTTTCTTGTAGTTCTTTTTTTAATAGATTATTTCTTGATTCTATGCTGTCTAACCATGGAAAGCATTCTCTATTCATTACTTCTTTCCTATAGAACCATGGATAACCACCAAATATTTCGTCTGCGCATTCTCCACTTAGTATTACTTTATAGTCTTTTCCTATTTCTTTACTAAACCATAATAGTGATGAGTCTATATCTGCCATTCCTGGTAAGTCTCTAGCTAATACTCCTTCTTTTAGGTATTTAGCTAGTTTTTTTTGCGTTATTATTTTATAGTGGTGTCTTGTTTTAAATGTATTTTTCATTAGATTTATAAATTCATTATCTCTTGATACTGTAAATTTTGTTTTTTCAAAGTATTTTTCATTGTCTTCATAGTCTATTGAGTATGTGTCTAGTTGTCTTTCTTTTTTTGAACATATTGCGGTTATTATGCTTGAGTCTAGTCCACCGCTTAGTAAACAAGCAATATCTACATCACTTACCATTTGTCTTTTTATTGAGTTTGTTAAGTATTCTTTTACTTTTTCTTTTGCTTCTTCAAATGTGTCTTTGCATTTTTTGTTTTTTATATTCCAATATCTTTTTATTATTATTTTGTTATTTTTGTATATAAGATAGTGTCCTGGTCTTAGTTCATATATATTTTTAAATACTCCACTTCCTGGTATTCTTGATGGAGATAGCGATAATAATTCTTGTAGTGATTCTTTATTTATTATTGGTTTTACTAGGTTATTTTTTAATAGTGCTTTTATTTCCGATCCAAATATGAAGTTATCTTTTATCTTTGTATAGAATAGTGGTTTTACTCCTACTCTATCTCTAGCTAAAAACAGTTTATCATCTTTGTATATTGCGAAGGCATATATTCCTTCTATCATGTCTAGTATTTTTTCTTTGTATTCTATATATCCAATTAATAGTACTTCTGTATCACTTGTTGTTTTAAATTCATATTTTTGTTTTAACATATTTCTTAATTCTTCTGTATTATATATTTCTCCATTGTATACAATTGTATATCCATCTCTAGTCATTGGTTGTATTCCATTTTTTAAGTCTATTATTGATAGTCTTCTATGTCCTAGCATTATATTGTCTTTTATAAAGTATCCTTTTTGATCTGGTCCTCTATATTTTAGTGATTTTGTCATTTTTTTTAGTGTTCTTTTATCTTGTTTTTGATGGCATTTGCTGTACCATCCTGTTATTCCACACATGTGATCACCCTCATATTATTTTATGTTATTTTGTTTGTTTTGGAACTTTATGTTTTGTTTTTCATATATTAAATTGAGAGGGATGAGATAATGGAGGTTTTGGTTTTAGGTGGAGATTTAAGGTATATAGAGGTTATTGAGAATTTAAGTTCTAAGCACAATGTTACTCTAGTTGGTTATAAGAATACTTTTATTAATGATTCTGTTTCTAATATTGATATTAGTGATGTTGTGATTGGGCAGTATGATGTTATTATTTTACCTATCAATGGAGTCATGGAAAAGAATTTAATTAATTGTCGTTTTAATAATAAGCCTATAAAGTTACCTAGAGATTTTTTTGTTGGTAGTAAAGAGAATGTTTTAATTTTTTCTGGTATTCCTACTCCTTGTTTAAGTGATATGTTAAGTATTGCGGAAAGAGATTGTACTTATGTTATGAAGGATCCTAGCGTTATTAAGGAGAATGCTGTTCCTACTGTTGAAGGTATTATAGCTGATGTTATTAATAATACTGATAAGACTTTAGCTGATTCTCATGTTTTAGTATTTGGTTATGGAAATATTGGTTCTTTACTTGTTAAGTATTTAAGTTTTTTTAATTCCAATATAACTGTTTCTGTTGTTAAGGAAAGTGATAAGGCTTTACTTAATAGTTTAGGTATTAAGTCTTTTTATTCTTTTAATCAAATTGATTTAATTAGAGAAATTGGTGAGACTGATATTATTATAAATACTGTTCCTATGAATGTTATTTGTGATAAGTTTATTCGTTATATTAATCCAGATGCTTATGTTTTAGATGTTGCTTCTCATCCACATGGTATTGATCAGGATGTTTTAGCTGAGTATTTTATTAAGAGTAAATTATATTTAGGTATTCCTGATAAGATTGCTCCTAAGACTTCTGGTAATATTTTATCTAAAAAGATTTCTAGTGTTATGGGGGATTAAAATGAAGATTGGTTTTGCGATTACATCTTCTTATTGTACTGTTGAAAAAATTATGGAGCAGGTATTGAATTTGGTTGAACTCGGATATGATGTTATTCCTATTGCGTCTCCTGGGGTTATATCTTGTAATACAAGGTTTGGTGAAGGTCGTAATTTTAAGGAAGTATTAGAGACTATTACTGGTCATGAGGTCACTTGTACTATTATAGAGGCTGAAAGATTTGGTCCTAAAGAAAAGTTAGATTTACTTGTTATTGCACCAGCTACTGGTAATACGATTGCTAAACTTGCTCATGGTATTACTGATAGTCCAGTTACTATGGCTACTAAGGCTACTTTAAGAAATGAAAGTCCTATTGTTATTGGGGTTTCTACTAATGATGGATTAGGTTTAAACGGTGAGAATATTATGAAGTTATTAAATACTAAGAATATTTATTTTATTCCATTTGGTCAAGATAATTATGAAAAGAAACCTAATTCTTTAATATCACATTTTGATATGTTAATACCAACTATTGAAGAAGCTTTATCTAATAGACAAATTCAACCTGTTTTAAAAGAGTATAAAAAAAAGTAAAACTAAATTGTTTTACTTTTTTCTTGTTTTATTAATGTTTCAAATAAATTTGTAAATTTATCGAACATATCGTTTATATATTTAATTCTGTTATTTAATTCTTTTTTATTTAGTTTTAATCCCAACGATTCTAGAGTTTCTATAACATTATCATTTTCTAATGATTTTAATATTTTTGAAAATGTTTCTAATTTTTCTTCTTTTGATTTTTTTTCTAATTGCGTACTAATAAGTAGTGCGAGTATATAATCATTCCTTAAGCATCTATTTGTTTTATCATAATAATTTAAGAATCTTATTAATTTTGTGAGAACAATATCTTGTAGGATGTCTTCTGTTAAATTATATTTGTCTTTATTATCAATTATAAAATCGCATAGTAAAAGTTCAGTTATATATGGGCTTACTTCTCTTAGTAGATATTTTGTTTCATTAAATTCACTGTACATTGTCATAATATGCATAAATTCATGTGAAATTACAAATGAGGTTTCTATTGAATTGTGATTTCTCACATTAAGTAGGTATTCACCGTCTTCTTCTTGTACTCCTGAACTCCATATATCTTTTCCGTCTTTTGTTGTTCCTATATTTATGTCTACACCTGATTTCCCCTCTATTATGTTTTTATATTCATCTCCTAAGCCAATGCTTTTATAAAAGTCATATGATATTTGTTTACTTTGATCTAAAGACATTTTTATTTTATATAATTCGTCTTTATTAGTTTCAATATATCGTAATATTTGTCTTCTATTTTCGTGGCTTTGCCATTGTTTTATTATTGAATCAAAAAGTTTTCCAAATTCTGATATTCCCATATAGTCTTCTAAATTTCTATCTGCTTGTCTACGACATTCCTCATCATTAAAATGTGTCATAATATCACCTATATAATTATATCAAAAAAGAAGATAAATTAATATCTTCTATAATGAATCAATATTTATTTTAACCTTTTTTTCTTTATTAGCGTATGAAGATGCTTGGACAACAGTTCTTAATGCATTTGCGATTTTACCGTTTTTTCCAATTACTTTTTTGATATCTTCATCGCTTACAATTACTTCTATAATTGTATATTCATCTTCTTCAAATTCTTTTACTGAAACTGATTCTGGATCTGAAACAAGGTTTTTTACAATAAATTCTGTTAATTCTACTAAACTCATAATTAGTTACCTTTTTTCATTTTTGATTCATGGAATTTTTTCATAATTCCGTATTTACTTAAGATATCTCTAACAGTGTCAGTTGGTTGAGCACCTTTAGATAACCAAGCAAGTGCTTTTTCTTCATCGATTTTTACTTCAGCTGGTTGTACTACTGGATTATAATATCCGATATCTTCAATTGTAATTCCATCTCTTTTTGTTCTTGAGTCAGCTGCAACGATACGATAGAATGGTTTTTTCTTAGCTCCCATTCTTTTTAGTCTTAATTTAACTGCCATTTTAATTCCTCCATTCGTGTAATAATGATATCATATAAAAAAGAAAGTGTCAACCTTTTTTTGTTAACACTTAAATAAAATTTTCATTTACATTTTCATCTATTTCTTTTTCTATATCATTTGATATTTCTGTTAAGTCTTGCCATGGTTCTTCATCTTCTTCTATTGCGATTTTCATTTTTGTTTCTCCTACTATTTCTACTCCTAATTCTTTTTCTATATCAAATGATATTTTTCCGTCTTCTTCTATATTTACTTTTGAGCATGTAGGTTGTTTTAATGTTCTTACTATTATATCTGTATCTCCTGTTAAGTCTACGTCTTCTTTTATTTTTACATTAAATAAGTCATTATAATTTATTTGTTTATTTATTACTGTTGTTTTTGAATCATTTTCATATGAGTACCAAATATTTACATCATATGATCCGTCTACTCCAATTTGTTCTTTTGATTTATATCCTTTAAATTTATGGTTTATTACCCAACAACCTAATACTGTTGTAGGTTTATTTGTTGCTTCTATTGTATATGTGTTTTTGAAGTATTTTTTTCCTTTTCCTACTACTGCTTTTGTTACTATTTCCTTATATGATGGCATATAATCACCCCTCAATTTAATTTATGCGAGTGTTAAAAAAAATGAACTTTATTTGTTCATTTTTATACTATGATTGTGTTTTTGTTTAGTAATAGTTTATCTATCATATTATGAAATATATTATTATCACTTATTTTAGTTATTGTTG
The DNA here is from genome assembly GCA_918219625.1 of Bacilli bacterium. Next base: position 8,036 of record CAKJXT010000002.1, on the reverse strand, counting down.
TTATTCTTTTTCCTGAGTCTTTTGATGATGACCCACAATGATATATTTGTTCTTGTTCACTATCATAATCTAATATTATATATCTATCGTGTACTTTATTGTTTGTTTTTTTGAATGTTATATTTATATTTTTATATTCTTTTATGAAGTCTTCGTATTCTATTTTATGTAGACCATTATTTATGTTATCTGTAAATATAGTTATTGGTATTTTTATTTCTTTTAATAGTACTAATGTTTTTAGACTTATATAATTGTCTATTATAAATATGGAATTGTTTGCCTTACTATATATATTTTGATAGGCTAAGTTTGATTCTACTTGTTGACCATTTAGTATTAAGATTTCTTTTTGTTTTATTTTTGTAAAACTATTTATTATATTTTCTACATCTTCTTTTGTTATTTGTTTTTCTAGTTTCTTTGTATTGTCATTTACTTGTTCTGATAGTTTAGCAAAGTCTTTATATTCAACATATCTATTGTTATTTTCTAGTATAAAGTCTTTCATTTTTTTGAATATTCTAATAATTTTTTTACTTTGTTGTACTGCAAGGTCACCTTTTAATACAGTCATCAACATATATATTCCTTGTTCTGTGAAGGCATAAGGGTTGTAGACTCTTCCTCCTTTAATTCCTTTGGTTTGCATCGTGGTCACATTTTGTGACCTCGATAGTTCTTGAATTTCTATGTCGGTCAATTGAAACATAAAATCTTCGTCAAATTTTTCTATATTTCTTTGAACTTGTTGATTGAATGTTTTTGTTGTATATCCATATATTTCCGCGAGGTCACTATCGAGCATTACTTTTTTGTTTCTTATTGTGTGCATTTTGTCTTTTATGTTTTCTTCATTTAGTTCTATTATTTCATTTTTCATTTATTTCCCCCTCCTAGTTTTTTACTACAAAGGAATTATAACATATTTATGTTCGTATTGTAAATAACTTTTAGTTAATTTTTGTATTTATGTTTGAGGTCACAAATTGTGACCTCAAAATCATTTTAACTTGAAATCACAATTTGTGATTAAAAAAAAATGAATAATAATTATTCACTTTTTTGACATGTATTGCATATTCCATCTATTTCTATTTTGTGTGATATTATTTTAAATCCCTTTTTTTCAACTGTTTTTACTGGGCATATATTTATTTCTTCTTTTTTATGACATTTAATACATTTTATATAGTGTTTATGTTCTTGTTTTATTTCATAGTATAATTCATTTTTATGGTTTATACTTGTTTCTATTATATTGTTTTCTAGTAGTGTTTCTAATGTTCTATATACAGTTGATTTGTCTATAGTGGTATTGTCTAATATATTTTTTTTAATTGCGTTTATATCTAATTTTTCTATTATTTTTAGTATTTCTATTCTTTGTTTTGTTTGTTTTAGATTTTTGTTTTTTAATAGTTCTTCTATCATATTATACCTACCATATCTATTATTATTCCTGATACAATTCCAATTAAATATATTAGAGATATTATTGTTATATTTTCTTTTATATTTTTGTTTGTTTTAAATAGTATTAATAGACCAATTCCAGCTCCAGTTAATAGTCCTGACATAGCTGCACCTAGTGTGATTGTGTTATTTATATATAGTTCTGTTATTAAGATACTTGCTCCACAGTTTGGTATTAGTCCTACTAGACTTGATAGAAAGTATGAGAATATTGTATTTTTCATAAATAGGCTTTCTAAGAAAGATTCTCCAAAGTTTTCAAATATTATATTTATTACAAATGAGAATATCATTATAAATAAAGTTATTTTTAGTGTATGTTTTATGGCTGATTTAATTATACTATGATCATGATTACAGTGACAGTGATCATGTACACATAATTCTTTTATTTTTGGTTGTTCTTTTTTTCTTAGTATTAAGTCTATTATAAATCCTGATATCATTCCTATTAAGAATTTTAGTCCTAGTATTTTTAATATTATGCTTGTATTTGTTTTATTAGCTAGTAATATAGGTAACATTTCATCACTAGTTGATAGGTATACTGATATTAATGTTCCTAGTGAGATTATTCTTGTTGCGTATAGATTTGTAGCTGATGCACTTATACCACATTGAGGAATTACACCTAATACACTTCCAAAGAATGGTCCGAATTTTTTTGATTTTGTTATTAATTTTTTATTATTTATTTTGTGTTCTATATATTCTATTATTATAAATGTTATAAATAGAAATGGTAATAGTTTTATTGTATCTATTAATGTATCTTTTATTATGTCTATCATTTTAATTCTCCTCTATTTTTGTAATCATTTCTACTAATCTTGTATGGTAACCATTTTTTTCATAGAAGCTTATTGCTTTTTCATTATAACCAAATACATCTATTAGAATAGCTTTACAATCATTTTCTTTAAAGTGTTCTTTCATTTTATCTAATAGTTGTTTCCCAATTCCTTTGCTTCTTATTTTTTTAGTTACTATTAGTTCTGATACTCTTCCGCGTTTAGGTGCTTGAAAGTCATATTCTTTTGTTTCTTCATTATTTATTAGACCTACTACAAGTCCTAGTATTTCATTATTTTCTTTATATAAGAACATTTTTCCTTCATATTTTTTTATTTCATCCATTGTTTTATTAAAGTATTGTTCTCTATATTCATTAGTTATAATATTATATCCTTCTTTATCTATGTCTACTATATGATTTTGTAGTTCTACTAATAAATCTTTTATTTGTTCATCATATATTTCATTATATTCTATTATCATAAAAACTCCTTAAATGCAAAAATGTTGCATTTATCATACCATATGTTTTTATTATAAGTCAAGAAAAAAAGATTCTTTAAAGAATCTTTTCTAATGTCTTTTGCTTTCCTTTTTTTCTTTTTTCTACTGTATGTTCCATACGGATATATGTTCCATATAGTAATGCAAAAAGTGCTACTGGAATAACCACCCATTTAAATTGATCAACCTTCTTTTCAGATGAGGTTCTTCTATCATATTTTTTTGTTTCAAATATTTCAGTCGGTTCATTTTCTTTTACTTCTACTGTAGTTTTATATGTGTATGGTGTATGGCATAGGTTATAATCTGCAAAGCCTTCATCATTTCCAATTCCTAAATCTTTGATTGTGCATGATACTTGGTTAATATCACATGGGTAGTCAAGCTTACCATTTTCTGTTCTACATCTTGGGCCATTATCTTGAACTAGATTTTCATATAAGTATCCTTTATGACAAGCTAACCATGTTTCATTTTGTTGTAGTTTCTTTAGTCCTATCATATCTACCATTTCATCATAAGTTGATATGCCTGTATATATTCCAAATCTTATTCCATTTTGATTAAATATATCTCGTGAAACTGCAAGAATTTCTTCTAGACTTTTATCTTTTCTTATTTTATCAAGTTGGTTTTTATCTTCTTCACTCTCATTTTCGTAGTCAATAAATATAGGAAATGCGAATTTTTTATTTTTTATTTCTTTTAAGACTGATTCTGCTTCCTTTCTTGCTTCTTCTACTGTTGTTGCATGTGTTACATAATATCCACCTACTAATAATCCATTATCTATACATCTTTCATAGTACTCTTCGAAGTATTCATCCATAATTTCTTCACGAGTTTCTTCTTTACCTGGTGTTTTTTCTAGTACCTTTAATATCACGAATTGTATTTTTTTGCTTAGAGCTGCAAAATTTATATTTTTGGGGTCTCCCTGATAGTGTGATATATCTATTCCTCTATACACTGCTCTTTCTTCTCTTTGTAGTTTTGGCATTATGAGTGTTTTTTCATTTTGAAGTTCATTTGGAATTCTAAGTGTTATACCTGGTTTTATATCATCTTCTTTTAATTCGTTAAATTTTAATATACCACTTTCACTTAGATTATGTAGGTCTGCTATATCTCTTAGTGTTTCATCCTTTTGAACAATATGGTATCCTGTTTGTTTTAGAGAGTCTTGTTCATTATAATGTTTTTGTCTTATCATTTCAGCAAGATTATCATTGTATTCTTTTGACTTATATGTTGATTGTATATTATTTCTTAAGTCATTTCTTACTGATGATTTTCCATTATATTCTTCTTTTCCATCTTCTACTAAAAAGCAATCATATTTTTCTATAGGAAGTAAGTTTTCATTTATATATTTTAAATCCGAGCTTGTTCCATATAGTCCTACATATATATTGTTTTCATCCATTAAATATAGGAAGTCTCCTATAAAATCTGCTTTTTCGCCTTTACTTAATTCTTTGCTTTCTACTATATTTTTTGGATTTAAGTACACAGGAAAATCGATGTTGTTTTGTTCAATTATTCCTTTTACAAATTCAACATCTTCATATATATCTATTTTAGCTATTGCGTCGCTTTCAACCATTATTCCGACCGATATACCTAGTTTTTTACATTTTTTTAAATTTTTTTCTAGTTTTGATGCTGATAGTTTTCCAGTTCTACTATGGTTTCCAACATTAAATATTATGAAATCTTCTGGATCAACATCATTTGGATTTGTATCAATATATCCAACAAGATTTTCTTTTTTGATACTTTCTGTTTTTTCATTGCATCCACTTAAAGATACTAGTGTTATTCCCGCCGCTAATAATGGAAGTATTCTTCTACTTAATTTAAAATTTTTCATATTTTTCCCCGTTTTTTTTTATTATATTATATTCATTTTTTTTATTTTGTCAAATTTTAAAAAAAAAATAGACCTTATTGGTCTATTATATCCATCTTGTTGGATTAACACTAGTTATATAATTGTATTCTTCTACTACATCTCCATCTTCTTCATTGTTGTAGTCATTATATAATCTATTTAGGTAATCTTTATTTATTTTTTTTATTAAGCAGTTTTTCTTTATGTAGTTTTGGAATTTTTGATTATTTATGTATTTTTCAATAAATTCTTCACTTGCTTCATTATTTAGATAACTAGTTATGATTGCGTCACTTATTATATCGTCGTCTTCATACTTGAAGTTTTTAATATCTATCATTTTATTATTCCAAGTATATCTTTGAGTGTTACTACAACCATTAGTATCATTAATAAAGCAAAGCCTACAGCGTGTATTGTGTTTTCGACTTTTATATCTACTTTACTTCCTTTTATTTTTTCTATTATTAAGAATAGTATTCTTCCACCATCAAGTGCTGGAATAGGAAGTACATTCATAAATCCTACATTTAAGCTTATAAAAGCTGTTAAGTATATTAATTCTATAAATCCTGCTTTTGCTGATTCTCCTACAACACCAAATATTCCTACAGGTCCTGATAAACTAGATATTCCTAGTTTTCCTGTAAATAAGTATCCGATTACCATTGCCATTTGCGCTATTAAACTTGCGAATTTAACGAAAGCATATCTTAGTGCTGGTAGTATTCCTTTTTCTACATTGCTACCTATTCCTATTCCGTATTTGTATGTTGTTTTTCCATCTTCATTTACTTCTATAGGATTAAGTGTTACTTCTTTTATATTTCCATCTGATTCTACTTTTAGTTTTAATGGTTTTCCATTTGATACATGTATTCTAAGAAGCATTGTGTCTGTGAATATTACTTTTTTTCCATTTACTTCTAATATTTTATCATTTTCTTTTATTAGGTTACTATTTATTCCTTCTTCTACTTGTGTTATATATGGCTTGTTTGTTGGGGCTCCGTTTATTAGTCCTACTACAAATAGTAGTGTTATAGCTAAAATGAAGTTAAACATTATACCAGCTATTACTGTTAAGAATCTTTGCATCCATGTTTTTGATTGCATTTTCTTATCTTCTGGTATTTTTTCGTCTTCTTCTAATCCTTCTCCTGCCATTTGAACATATCCACCTATTGGGAATAGTCTTATTGAATATTCTGTTTCATCATCTTTTCTATTGAATTTAAATATTCTTGGACCCATTCCTATTGAGAATTCATATACATATATTCCTGCTTTTTTTGCGAATATAAAGTGTCCAAATTCATGTATAAATACTATTATTCCAAGCATTAAAATCATATATATTAGTGTCATATTAACCTCCTATTATGCCTATGAAGAACATAAATCCTAGTAGTATAAATGTTATACTGTCTAATCTATCTAGTAGTCCTCCATGTTCTGGTATTAAGTTTGAAAAGTCTTTTTTACCAAAGTATCTTTTAATTGCTGAAAAAGCAAGATCTCCGAATTGTCCTAATAAGCACAAAAATGTTGTTATTAGGGCAAGTTTTATTGTATTTATATCTGGGTTTATTACTGTTTTATAAAATACTACAGGAATAAATGTTCCAAATATTAATCCACCTATTAATCCTTCTATTGTTTTATTAGGTGATATCTCTGTTAGTTTATGTTTCCCTATTAATTTTCCAGTTATTAAAGCGTATGTATCTGCCATTGAACTTATTAATAGTAAATATATTAGAGTGTTCATTCCTAAGTTTCTTATTGGTATTAATAATCCAAATGATATTCCTAAGAATAGTGTACTTCCTATTAAATAGAATGCATCATTCACACTATATTTTGATCTATCATTATATAATATTGATGGTAGTAAAAATAATATAAATATTCCTGATAATACTCTATAGTCAATTGTAAATGTTGATAGTTTATTCATATTTGAAAATATTAAAAATGAAAGCGCAACAAAACTTATTGTTCTAATAAAAATTGGGACTTGTTTTTTTTCATTTTTTATATTTATAAATTCATTCATTCCTATTAAAGATATTATAAATACTGCTGTATTATATATATTTCCGCCTTGTATTATAATTGGTATTATTATTAATACTAATATTAGAGCTGCTATAGTTCTTTTCATGTATTCACCTATTTTCTATATATATTATAGTACATTTAAAAAAAATAAACAAGAATTATAGGTTAATTCTTGTAACATTAATTCCAATATTATAGTATTCTTGTTTATCTAGATTTCTCTTTTTGCAATTATATATATACATTAGATTATCTTTTATTTTTATGTCATATAGATTATTTAGTCTATCTTTTAGTTTTGCTTCCTTTATTTTGTAATAGTCTAATATATTGTGTTTTGATACCATTGCTTCTTCGTAACATTGTGTTATCACTTCTAGATTAGGATGTTTTTTATATCTTTTATGATAGTTATCTATAATTTGTTTTGTTTGTTCTAATGATAGTTCTAGTGATAGTGTTATTTTATTTACTCCTAAGCTATGTAGGAACGCAACTGCATATGAGTTTACTACATTAAATGAGAAGTCTGTATCTATGTTTTTGTATTTATTTATAGATCCTATTTCTCCTACTAGTATTCTTTCATTGTATTCTTTATATTTATTTATTACTCTTGGTAGTTTTAAGTATATGTTTTTTTCTTTTATTTTATTGTATAGTTCAATATTGTCTACATATAAGTAGTCAAATTCTTTTATTTTTTTATATTGTTCTATATCACTTATTAAGTAGCTTTGTTCTTGTGTTTTTTTAAAGTCAGGAACTTCTATATTGTATGTTTCTTTTTTATATTTTGTTTTATATTGTCTTTTATTTGTTAGTTCTTCTATCGCTTTTCTTCTTAGTTCGTTTAAATCTTTTATATTTACGAATATATTGTCATCCATTATTATTTCTAGTTTTTCTAATTTAAATGGTGTGTTTTTTATTTTATTTATTTGTTTTTCTATAGTTTCTTTTGTTATAGGATTGTTTTTTGCTTGTTCAATTATATTTTCTTCTATTTTTACAGTGTTTTTTCCATCTGTTAATTCTAGTATTGCTTTTTCTTTTAAAGTTATTTTTCCTTTTATATTTACTTTTCTTGTTTTATTTTCTATTAATTTATTTATTTCTTCTATTTGTTTATAGTCTGTTGTTTTTACTACTATAGAGCCTTTATTTACATGTTCATATTTAAAGTTTATTATATCGTTTTTGTTTGCTTCTTTTACATTTGTTTTATTTATGAACATTTTATTTAACATTAATCCTTTATCATTTTTATCTAGTATTCTTATTCCATCGTGTACATTTAATT
>CAKJXT010000001.1 GCA_918219625.1 Bacilli bacterium | reverse complement strand
TAATGTAACTGGTAAATTACATTTAGGTCATGCTTGGAATACAACAATTCAAGATATTATGGTTCGTTATAAAAGAATGGATGGTTTTGATGTTTTATGGCTTCCTGGTATGGATCATGCCGCTATTGCGACAGAGGCTAAAGTTGTTAAGAAACTTAAGGATCAAGGTATTGATAAGTATGAGTATGGTCGTGAAAAATTCTTAGAGGCTTGTTGGGATTGGACTCATGAATATGGTGGTAATATACGTACTCAATGGGGTAAGTTAGGTCTTTCTGTTGATTATACAAAAGAGAGATTTACTCTTGATGAAGGGTTATCTGAAACTGTTAAAAAAGTTTTTGTTGATATGTATAATGATGGACTTATTTATCGTGGAGAGCGTATTATTAACTGGGATCCTGTAGCTCTTACTGCTTTATCTAATGAGGAAGTTATTTATAAAGATGATGAAGGCGCTTTTTATCATTTGAAGTATTTTATTGAAGGTACTGACGAGTATTTAGAGGTTGCTACAACTCGTCCTGAAACATTATTTGGTGATACTGCTGTTGCGGTTAATCCTGATGATGATAGATACAAGCATTTAATTGGTAAGAATGTTATTTTACCAATTGTTGGTAAATTGATTCCAATTGTAGGTGATGAACATGCTGATCCAGAGTTTGGAACAGGTGTTGTTAAAATTACTCCTGCTCATGATCCTAACGACTTTGAGGTTGGAAATCGTCATAATCTAGAACGTGTTGTTGTTATGAATCCAGATGCTACTATGAATGAGAATGCAATTGGTTATACTGGTCTTACTCGTGAAGAGTGTAGAGAAAAGTTAGTTAAGGATTTAGATGAAAAAGGATTATTAATTTCTATTGAGAAGATGGTTCACTCTGTAGGTCACTCGGAGAGAACTGATGCGGTTGTTGAACCTTATCTTTCTAAACAATGGTTTGTTAAAATGAGAGGTCTTGCTGATCGTGTTTTAGAAAATCAAAAGAATAAGGATACTAAAGTTAATTTTGTACCGACTAGATATGAAAAAACAATGAATCACTGGATGGAAATTACATATGATTGGTGTATTTCTCGTCAATTATGGTGGGGTCATAGAATTCCTGCTTGGTATAAGGGTGATGAAATTTATGTTGGAATGGAAGCTCCAACTGGTGAAGGTTGGGTACAAGACAATGATGTATTAGATACATGGTTTAGTAGTGCTTTATGGCCATTTTCAACTCTTGATTATCCAAATAGTGATTTATATAAGAGATATTATCCAAATGATTTCTTAGTAACTGGTTATGATATTATTCCTTTTTGGGTTAATAGAATGACTTTTCAAGGATTATATTTAACTGGTAAAAGACCTTTTAAGGATTGCATAATTCATGGATTAATTCGTGATAAATTAGGACGTAAAATGAGTAAGTCTTTAGGTAATGGAGTAGATCCAATGGATGTTATTAATGAGTCTGGGGCTGATTCACTTCGTTTCTATTTATCGACTGCTACTGCTCCAGGTATGGATTTAAGATATGATCCAGATAAGGTAAAATCAACTTGGAATTTCATTAATAAATTATGGAATGCTTCAAGATTTGTTTTAATGAATACAGAAGGATTTAATGATAAAGAATATAAATTAGATAATTTAAGTATTTGTGATAAATGGATTTTAAGCAAGATGAATGAAACAATTAAAAATGTAAGAAAACATATGGAAAAGTATGAATTTCATGTTGTAGGTACTGAATTATATAATTTTGTATGGGATGATTTCTGTGATTGGTATATTGAACTTTCTAAGTTTAATAAGAATGAGCATGTTCTTTTATATGTTTTAACTAATATATTAAAGATGCTTCATCCATTTATGCCATTTGTTACTGAAGAGATTTATATGAAACTTCCTATTCATGATGAATCTATTATGATAAGTAGTTATCCTGTTTATGATAAGAAGTTTATTTTTGATAATGATTTAGATTCAATTATTGATTTAATTAAGAATGTTCGTAGAGTTAAGTTAGAAAATAGTATTAAAGATTTTACTTTTGTTTATGATTGTGAAATTATTGATAATAATATTGATTTAATTGGTAAGATGCTTAAGTTAAGTGATATTAAAAAAGGTGAATATAGTAGTGATTTAAAGAATGTTATTATACCTTTTATGGATAGTAAAGTTTATCTTTATTATGATGGAAGTTTGAATGATGCGAAAGAGTTAGAAACTGATATGAAGGAAAGAGATAGATTAATTGCTTCTATTGAAAGAAGACGTAAGTTATTATCTAATGAAGGCTATGTTAATAAGGCACCTGCTGCTATTGTTAATAAAGAGAGAGAAGATTTAGCTCGTGAAGAACATGAACTTGAAATTTTAAATTTAAAATTAAATGTAGATTAGTTTCTACATTTTTTTTTAATATTTGGTTAAAATAATTAATGATATAATTAGATTTACATTTATTTTTATTATGTGTTGCTTAAAAAAAATTATTAATATTGACATTAAAAAGATAAGTGTGTTACAATTATATTGTAGGAAAAGGGTAAGGTGGTGATATGATGAAAAAAATGAATAAGAAAGGTTTTACTTTAATTGAATTATTAGCAATTATCGTTATCTTAGCAATTATCGCTGTTATCACTGTACCTCTAATTTTAGGTATTATTGATGAGGCAAGGTCTAAGGCTGCTAAGAGTAGTGTAGTTGGATATGGTAAAGCTGTTGAGCTAGCATATTCACATTATTTATTAGGAACAAGCGAAGATGCAACTTTAACATTGGCTGATAACGCTGAGGGATTGTCTACAAAATTATCTGCTGGTTCATATATTAAATTGCAAAAAAGTGCAACTGCAGCAGATGATATTAACTTAAGAGTTGACTTTAGTGGTGATAAGGTAGTATGTAGCACTACTGCTGATAATAATAAAGCAGCAGATGGCAAGATTACATTAGTTGCATGTCAAATCAATGGTACTGGTGATACTTATGTATATGACAATGGACGTGCATGTAAGACTTCAGAAGCTACTAATAATGTTTGTCCAGCATCTTAATAAGAATTGTTATTTATAGGAACTCTTATGAGTTCTTTTTTGTTTGATTTATTTTTATAATTGTGTTACAATTATGGTGTAAGAAAAGGGTATGATGTGTATATGAAAGAAATAAATAGAAAAGGATTTACATTGATTGAATTATTGGCAATTATCATTATTTTAGCTATTATTGCTGTTGTAACTGTACCTATAATTTTAGGCATTATTGAGGAGGCTAAGGAAAAGGCAAATTTAAATAGTGTTATTGGATATGGAAAGGCAGTTGAATTTTCATATTCTAGACTTGGTGTTTCTCCTGGTTCGCAACTTGAAAGTTGTAGTGCTACAGATGGTACATGTATTACTATTGGTAGTGGACAAGATGCTGTATATTTGAGCGTTGATTTTAGTGGTGCTCAAGTAGTATGTTCTAGTGCTTCTGTTGATGAATCTGGAAAACTTTCAATGACAGGGTGCAAAGTTGATGGCAAAAATACTCCAACATATTCATATACTAATGGAGTTGCAGCTCAAGAGGGTAATTAATGTTTAAAGAACTCTATTTGAGTTCTTTTTTTGATTTTTTTTTTATTGTGTGTTATAATTTTTTTGTATTTATTTGGAGGCTTTATGGAAAAAATATCAATAATTGTACCATGTTATAATGAGGAAGAAGCAATGCCTTTATTTTATGAAGAAATAACTAAGACTGCTTCTACATTTGATAAAGTTGATTTTGAATTTATATTTGTTAATGATGGGTCACGTGATAGAACATTAGAGGTTGCACGTGAATTAGCTAAAAAAGACGAGAGAGTTAGATATATATCTTTTTCTCGTAATTTTGGTAAAGAAGCTGCTATGCTTGCTGGTTTAGAGTATGCTGAAGGTGATTATGTTGCTATAATGGATGCTGATTTACAAGATCCACCTAGTATGCTTCATGAAATGTATGATGGAATTAAGAATGAAGGATATGATTGTGTAGCTACTCGTCGTGTTAATCGTAAGGGAGAACCACCTATTAGAAGTTTTTTTGCGAAATGTTATTATAAATTAATTAATAAAATTTCTGATACTGAAATTGTTGATGGCGCTCGTGATTATAGATTAATGAGTAGACAAATGGTAGATAGTATTTTATCTTTGAAAGAGTATAATCGTTTTTCTAAAGGTATATTTAGTTGGGTTGGTTACAAAACTAAATGGTTAGAGTATAAGAATGTTGAAAGGGTAGCTGGAACTACCAAATGGAATTTTTGGAAATTATTCTTATATTCTTTAGAAAGTATTGTTGCTTTTTCAACAGTACCTTTAGCTATTTCATCTATTATTGGAATTTTGTTTTTCTTAATTTCAATGGTGATGATAGTGTTTATTATTGTTAGAACATTGACTTTTGGTGATCCTGTTGCAGGTTGGCCTTCACTTGTGTGTATTGTGTTTTTTATAAGCGGTGTACAGTTATTTTGTGTTGGTATAATAGGACAATATTTATCTAAGTTATATTTAGAGGTTAAGGGAAGACCTGTATATATTGTTAAAGAAACAGAGAAGGATAAGAAATGAAAAAAATATTAAATTTATATAAAAAGTATGAGGAAATAATAAATTATTTAATTGTTGGTGGAATGACTACTTTAGTTAGCATAGTTATTTATGCTTTATGTACTAAAGCATTTCATATTAATTATATGATTGCGAATGTTATTTCATGGATTATTTCAGTTTTATTTGCTTATGTTACAAATAGAATTTTTGTATTTAAGAGTAAAAGTGATAATATTTTTTTAGAAGTTTATCAATTTTTTAAGTATAGAGTTATTTCTTTAGGAATTGAACTTTTGCTTATGTATGTATTTGTTGAATTAATTAATATTGATGATATGATTTCTAAAATTATAGTTCAAGTAATAGTTATAGTACTTAATTATGTATTTAGTAAATTGTTTGTATTTAAGAAAGAGTCCTAATTTATAGGATTTTTTTTTTAAATGTGTTAAAATTATTATAGTTAGGAGGAATATTATGTATATAAATGTTTTAGTTGAATTAAAAGCTAAAAAATTAGATAAAACTTTTACTTATAATGTTCCTTCTTATTTAGTTGATGGGATAAAAGTTGGTAAGAGAGTATTAGTTCCTTTTGGAAAGCAAAGGTTAGAAGGTTTTATTTTATCGATTTGTAATGATTTTGATTTTTCTTATAATGTTAAAGATATTATAGATGTTATTGATGATAGCGTTGTTATTAATGATGAGATGATGGATTTAGGTAAGTACATCAAGAAGAAAACATTATGCACTTTAATTTCTGCTTATCAGACGATGTTGCCTAGTGCTTTAAAGGCTCATAAGAATTTTGTTGTTAATAAGAAGTATGAAACGTATTTATCTTTATGTTGTGATTTTGAAGT